>CAZWAT010000007.1:0-21526 GCA_964632015.1 uncultured Planctomycetaceae bacterium | reverse complement strand
TAACTCCAAAGTCAGCGACCTATGCGCCGATGACCTGCTGGTTCAGAAGCTTTTTAGCGCCAGCGGGCATGGTTAACTCCAAAGTCAGCGACCTATGCGCCGATGACCTGCTGGTTCAGAAGCTTTTTGCGCCAGCGGGCATGGTCAACGCCAAAGTCAGCGACCTATGCGCCAACGGGTTAGTCAGTGCCTTTTAGGCTCCGGCGGGCATGGTCATGGGTAACGCTACTGGGCGTCCTGCTCGTCGAGCTTGACCACCCGCAGGCGGTTGATCTTGCGTTCGTTAGCGTCAAGCACCTCGAACGAGGCCCCGTGACTGGTAAGCGTCTCGCCGATGCTGGGGATGTATCCCAGTTCGCTGAAGACGAATCCCGCGATGGTGTCGTAGTCTTCCTCTTCGGGAATTTCGAGATCCATCGCGTCATTCAGGTCGTCTATGTACATCCGTCCATCAACCTCGGCGGTGGTCTCGTCTATCTTCTTCACCAGCGAAGGTTCGGGGCGATCATACTCGTCGCAGATGTCGCCCACGATCTCTTCGAGAACATCCTCGATGCTGACAAGCCCGGCCGTGCCGCCGTATTCATCCAGCACCACTGCGATATGAACCTTGCGGGCCTTGAACTCCCGCAGCAGATCGTCAAGCAGCTTCGTTTCCGGCACGAAGAACGGCTTTCGCAGCAGCGCGCGAAGGTTGGCGTTCTCGTTGCGCCCGACATGCTGAAGCAGGTCTTTGGCGTATAGAATGCCGACAATATTATCCAGAGTTCCCTCGTAGATGGGCACCCTGCTGTGGCCGGCGAGCGAGATCTTATGGCATGCCTGCTGCCATGGCGTATCGGCGCTGATGGCGAAGATGTCGGTTCGCGGGGTCATGATCTCGCCGGCGTGCGTATCGCCGAACTCCATGACAGACTCGATCATCTCGACCTCTTCAGGTTCGACCGCGCCTTCGGCCTGCCCTTCCTCCGCCGCCTGAATGATCTCCTGTTTAAGAGTCTGCCCGTTAGGGGGTGGCTGATCGGGAATGCCCGAGAGCCTGCGAACAGGCACCTCGAATGCCGCCATCGCCGCGACCACGGGATACAGAACTATGCGCACCACAAGAAGGATAGGAAGAATCGCCGCGAGGATCTTCTCGCCAGAATGAGATGCCCAGGCGTTTGGTATCGCCACGACGACAATGGCTATTATCGCCCCCGCCAGAACCAGTGCCCAAAGCGATCTTGCCAGATCCTCCTGCCCCTCGATCAGGTGAATCAGGGCAACGATGAGAATAAGGTTGAACAGGGATCTGCAAAACGAGGATATGAGACGAAGATCCGCCAGGTGTTTGTCCAACTGCTCCAACCGACGCGGAGATCCATCCCCGAATGCCTCTTCAAGCATTCCGCGTCTGAAGGATCTTAGTGAAATTGTCGCCAAGGCGAAAAACGAACTTAGGATCGCACTTGCCACTACGATCCATGGAAGAACATTCACTGTGTTTATAAGCTCCGCGAAATTCGCACCCATCATCAACAGCAGCACGACGGCCAGGGGGCAATGGGTGCAAATACCAACTGACCGGTTCGAGTAACCACCTTCATCTTATTGATAGATCTCGCCCGCACAAGTTTTTTACGCCCGACCCGACAGGATGTGCACAATGATTTGTCCCCAAACGGTCAGGAATATCTCCTGTGCCCCCGACATCTCATTGACCTGGCGTTGATGATGCGGGTGGCAGTCGTCACCGATAACAAGCATGTCATATTCGGAATCGCTTGCGTCTGAGCCTCGTCGTAGTGCCCCAGTTGCCTATGTCCACGATGATCGCCAGCACGAACAGGATGACCCACCCGCCCGACAGCCGCTGGTTGTTGAGAATCGCCGCCATGTGAGCAAGCGTGGTGTAGGGCAGAAAGAAAAATCCAAGCACGGGAATGATCCACGAGTCGAACGCCCTGGAAAACCAGTTGGTCAGCAGCCAGATGAAGAACATCAGCACCCGGGGAACCAACAATGCTATAGGAACGAGTATGCATCCCATGGTCGGCCTCCGTACCATTATAATTCACCTGCCTCGCGGTAGACATGGCAATGGTATCTCTGAACAATATTATTGCAAATAGATGTTTGAATTTTCTTGACGATTGGGTTTTCTCGAATATTATTTGCAATGTAGACCCGAAGTGTTTCGGGACGCGGGGAGAGCCGGTCAATGAGCCTTGATCGGTCATCGCCCAAGGGGCGGAGAGACGCTCACCTCTCTTGCGGCTGCGCTCATGCTGCCAATGGCATCTTGACGATGGGCCATAGAAATTGAGCACAACCTGGTATAGGAGTGGATCATGGACTGGAACACAAGTGCAACCCGTATTGTTGTTATGCTGGTGGCAGTATGCGTAATATCGCAGTTGGCATGGTCGCAGCAGAGTTCTTACCTGTTGCCCGAAGAGTATCTCTGGGATACTGAAGGGGGCGACCCGGCGGATGATTGGGCATACGCCACTTACGCATCGTTGGTGAGCTACAGGCTTATGAGGGGATGGGACATCCCTGAGTTCTCGGTTGATGACTTGGCGCACAACCACGGCTTCGCTACGGACATCGGTCAATGGTACATGAGCATCCCGTACTTCGCCAGGGGTTCCGGGCCTGAGGAACTGTTCCTCACTGCCGCGAGGGAAATCAAGGGCACCGACAGAATGAAGCAGTATCTGCAGAGCAACGGCGCCCTTTTCACGCACGCGGGCTGGCCGGCGGTGACCATCATCGGATATGACGATTCGCACAATAATGGATCGTGGAAAGTCAGGCCCTTCGATGGTGGATCGGACTTCTGGGTAGACTATGACGACTGCCAGTTCGGCGTGACATACGAAACCGACAAGACGAACAACGTTGTCGGCCGCTTCCAGCATGACTATTACGGAGCGACAAAATCGCCTTTGACGATAGGCGAGCCACACGAGAGCATGTGTATTGCTACGAGGCACATTGGCGGCGGTGAGATCGGCTCGGTGGGGTTCTATACGTACGAGTCCAGCCGTGTGCAGAACGAAGACGTAGACTTCGAGATACGTATACACAATGTCGGATTTGCTGGTTATATAAGCGACGATAACCTCGTGTATACCCAGACAGGCACTGTTACGAACGGCGGGTGGCATGTCATTGAGCTTGACGAGGTAGTCAATCTTCCATCAGGCAGCCAATGGGCGCTCTGGCTGGAATTGAGCAACTTTACATACGCCTTCGAGTCAGATGAGGAAGGATACATCGAAACAGATACATATCGAAACCCGCATAGTTCGTATTCAATTGATGGAGGCATCTGGCATACACTTCCAGACGAGTTTGCGGAGTACTGCGTCAACGGCGCCGACTGGGCGATGAAGGCATACAGGGTGCCCGAGCCCGGAAGCGTCATGCTGGTTGCCCTGGGCTCGTTGGCCGTGCTGCTGAGGCGTCGGCGTCGCGCCATTTGAGAATATTGCCTTGTCGCACATGAGACTGTAGACTCGTTCCAATGCAGCGAGTCAGGGTCAAAATTGAAGGTCTTCGTGATGCAGCGACCGCTTTGCGCATAGCGCAGATGGGCGCGGACGCCATCGGACTGGTCTTCGCCGAATCGCCGCGGTGGGTATCGCCGCAGCAGGCGCGGGCGATAGTGGATATTCTTCCACCATGGGTTTCGACGATCGGGGTGTTTGTAAACGCCGACGCACATACCATTAATCGCGTCGTCGAGCGAACGGGCATTTCCTATGTTCAGCTTCATGGCGACGAGCCGCCAGAAATCGTCGGACAGATCGGCGTCCCCTGCATCAAGGCCTTCAGGGTTCGCGGCGAAAGTTTCGTTGCAGAAGTTCGAAGCTGGCTCGACGCTCTGACAATGCGGTCCAAGCTCGCGGCGGTTCTGCTTGACGCCTACACCCCTGACGTGCGCGGTGGTAGCGGCAGGCGATTCGACTGGGACGTCATCGCCGACGCACGGGCAGCGGGGGCAATGGCGGGCATAGATCCCATCATCCTCGCTGGCGGGCTCGACGAGTCGTGCGTCTCCGCGGCGATAGATATTGTCAAACCCTGGGCGGTAGATGTTGCCAGCGGCGTCGAAAGAACGCCTGGCGTCAAAGACCTCAACAAGGTCGCCGACTTCATCCGCGCTACCCAGGAAGGCGACGAACTGCACAGCGAATTCTGGCTGTGACCCGATCTTAGCGGTTCAATCGCCCACAAGACCCATCACCCCCCCGGCGCAACACGTCCGCAAAGCAGTTGTGCTTCCTCGATGTCACAGAGCCCATCGGTACCTATAATTAATCAGGTGGAGTTGAAGCGAGGAGACTATCATGAAAACCGATCAGTTTTTGATCGAGCGTGGTGTGCGGTTCAGGAAGCACGAACATCTACCTGCCTATACCGCACAGGAAGTCGCCGCCGAGGAGCATATCAGCGGACACAAAGTCGCCAAGACGGTTATCGTCAGGGCGGGCGAGGAATACGCGATGTGCGTTCTGTCGGCGAGTTTCAAATTGGACTTCGACAAGGTCGCCAAAGCCCTGGGCGCCAAGCACGTCACACTGGCTGACGAGACAGAGATGGCCGAGCTGTTCCCGGATGTCGAAATCGGGGCAGAACCCCCCTTTGGCATCTTCTATGACATGCCTACAGTGGTGGATGCGCGCTTGGCGGGGCTCGACGAAATAACCTTTCAGGCGCAGACACATCGCGAGGCAATCAGCATGAGCTTCGCGGATTACAGTGAGCTAGTAAGACCTATGATCGCAGATATTGCTATGCATCTATAAACATGCCGATGCCCCATGCCCTCCGCTCATGGTTGATGTGGACGCGGCGGGAGCTTGCCTATTGCGTCCTCGACCGCTTCACGCACCATGTGTGGCTGGCTTATGTTGACCCATCCCCCGCCGGATATGGTTTGCTCATCGAGCGTGAACAGTACAGTGCCAAGCCCCAGTATCCGCTCCACGGAACTCTCGGCAACTCGCGTCTGGCGAACAGACTTCAGCGGGCATTGCACCACGGTCAACCTTATGGTGCCGAAGATCCACAACAGCCGACGGTTGGTCAGGACGTACATCCTTCCCAGCCACTGGACGGAAGCGATCATCACCCTCACCGCTCCGACAAGCGCCGCAAGCGTCACCACTGCCCCGCTGGGGAATGTAGCGATTCCAGCACCCATCAGGTACGCCCCTGCCGCGACAAGGGCACAGACCGCTATCACCGGCCAGGACGCCAGCAAGACAAACAGGGGATGTGGCTTGATCGCGAGGATGACTATTTCGCCCTCGTTCAACACGCCTGGGGGAACCAGTGCGGCATCGATGGCCGGATCTGCTGAGTTGCCCGACGGGCTCATAAGGCGACCTCGACAACAGTGTCCTCCCGCCGCCAGAATCGGCCCGATGGATGTCCGTCCATAATCGCCATTGTCACTTCACTTCCTTATGCTAAGACCTGCCCTATCTGACTCGACAGACATTCAACCCAGGATCTGCCAGGTCAAAGCGCTGCACGCTCTATGCTATCTGCGAAGAATCGTGTTTTCAATTTATGACTTGTAAAGATCAAGGATCGCATGCTCATTGCCCACTCATATTGGCCCGAACACATATTCTCGCCGACCCGAAACTTGTTTGATCCCCAGCCACTGCGACGGTACTATGTTCGCACTTACGATCAGATCACTGTTCTTATGAAAGGAATAGACAATGAGCAATTCTGGGTCAATCAAGCGTTACCTGGCTTTCGCCCTGGCACTGGTGATGATGACGGGGGCGTCAGCGGAGGCACAGGATATATTCGATGTGGTCCCTGCCGATTCGTGTGGATATCTGGTACTCCCCAACATCTCCGAGGCTTCCGAGGCCCTTGGCAGGTTCATCGGCGAACTTGAGATTCCAGATGCGCCCAGCGACCCGCTGGCGGAATTGCTGGAAGAATGGGGCATTCAGCCCAACATAAATGGCAGCTTGGCCCTGTTGCTTCTAAACCCATCAGAGCTTGGCATTGAAGTGACCGACGCGACAGAGCCGCTTCCAGTCGCCATTGTCTCGGCATCGAGCGTCGAGGCCCTGTTTGAGGGCAAAGAGATATCCACCGACGGAGAATATGCCTCCGTGGTCGTAGACGGTGAGACTCTCACAGCCAAGGCCATCAACGGGTTCGTCGTGTTCAGCGATCAACGCAAGGCGGTCGAAGCGGTTGTCAACGCGAAAGCCTTTGCGCGGAGCGAGCTGGGCGAAGCGACGATCTCGATGTATGACGGCTCAACAGTTTGCCTGAATATCAACGTTGCCAACACCGTCAAGACTGGAATGATGAAGGCCCTGCTTTCTCATTTGGATATGGATATGTCTTCGGAGGTGTCGTTTGTCCCCAGTGATATTGAAGATTTGCTTGTGCAAATCTCGAGCGTGTCTATTGGCGCCCGAATGGAGCCCAAAGGCCTGCTGGTTGGCGCGACGATCGAACTCGAAGCGGATAGCAGCCTCGCGAAGGCGTCATCCGCCCTCAAACCAATGGACGCTTCAAAGCTGATGAGCCTCGCCGATGCGGGTTCATACCTGCTGGCAATGGATTCACTGCAAATTAACGTACCCGAATTGAATCAACCCCAAAGCCTCGCCGCAACGCTGATGCAAATACTCCCCAAAGACTCGGCCGGTGTGGCGGAAGAACTAGCCCAAACCATGGTCGCCATGGATGAACAGACGCTGTCGAGCCAGTTCGCCATCCAGTCGCTTCCTGCCGATGACATCGGCCTGATCAACATCTCGGTGATCACCAAGTGCCAGAACGCACAGGCGATGGTTGCGATGCTAGAGAAGCTCGTATCGCAGATATCAGGCTTGCTGGCTTCCTCATCCGATCCCGAACTCGCTCAACTTCAGATGGTCTACAAGGCAGCGGATTCCTCTGTCGAAGGTATCAGCGTTGACGCCATCGAGTTCCAGCATCCGATGATTCAGGGCATGGGCGCAATGGTGATTGGACCGGTTCTGGGCGAATTGTCGGCGAAGATCAGCGTCACTCAGGTGGATAACAACACGGTCATCGTGTCCATTGGCGGAGGCGAAAGGATGCTCGCCCAGACCATCAAAAGAGTACGTTCAAACGATGGAAGCTTCATGAGCAATCCCGCAATCGCCGAGGTCAAGCAGTTCATCCCCCCCAACACGACGGGGCTGGTGCTGATCAACCCCGCCAACATAGCCCAGCTCATCTCAAGAGCGATGGCAGCCTTCACGGGCCAACAGATCGACCTTACCATTCAGTCGCAGACACCGATATCCATGGCGACCGGGATCAGAAACACGACGCACCTGGTCACGTTCTACATGCCAATCGCGCCGGTGACAGAATTCATCCATGCCATAAAGACCATGCAATCACAGGATGGGGGCTTGTGACCCATACCCTTCATAAAGACGCAAAAGGGCGCCGGTCATACCGACGCCCTTTTTTTACGATAATTATT
Source organism: uncultured Planctomycetaceae bacterium (assembly GCA_964632015.1). Taxonomy (GTDB): domain Bacteria; phylum Planctomycetota; class Phycisphaerae; order SM23-33; family SM23-33; genus JAAYCO01. Next base: position 14,031 of record CAZWAT010000007.1, on the reverse strand, counting down.
CGTCCTCATTAATCCACATGTGTCATTTTGTTTGACGTCTCATCGACTCTCCACCGCGACGGGTTATTGTCGATGGAGCTGGATGTATCCTCTCGGTCAGCCAGGGTGCTCTGTGCAATGTCTCGGGCGGATTGAAGAATATTGCCTGTAAGCTCGGAGGTCTTATGGCTTTGCGTGTATGCCTGCTCGATCTTTTCGGCAATAGCCGAGTATGCCTGGACCAGTTCGGCTGAGTAGGGATCTATCTTAGAGGCCTCGGCCCGCGCGTTTTCGGCGAGCTTCTTTACCTCATCAGCTACGACGATAAATCCCCTGCCCGCATCCCCGGCATGCGCCGCCTCTACCGATGCGTTTAACGCCAGCATGTGTGTCTGCAACGAGATCGACGAAATCGCCTTCACGATCGGGTCGAACTCATTGGTGATCTTTCCCATGCTGCGGGTGTCGTCTTCGAGTTGCCTGAAGCTGCTTTCCTGCGAGCTTATCATCTCTGCGATCTGCTCGATCTGTTTGACGATATCGGATGCTATCGTCTCGCACCGCTGGCGATACTGCTCGACAAGTTTCTGCCTGTAGTGTTGGCAGTTCTCACGACGATTGAGCCGGTTGTGTATCGCCACCGCCATATCCTTGCATGAGCCGTACCCGCATGCGGAGCAGTCGAGCATGTCGCACTTCTCGTGCTTCTCCATGCTGGCAAAAACTCGCTTTTCCTGCTCGGGTGTGGGGTGGGTATACCACATATTGGCGGAACGGTCGCAATAGGTTCTGCTGTAAAGGCCGGGTTTCCAATATTTCTTGATCAGTCTTTCTATCTTCTTACGCGCGCCGCGGAGCGACCACTTCGCCCGGCTTCGAGCATGTTGCTTCATCTCCTGGCTGCGAATCTCAACGAGCTTCTCCACCTCGTCGGGAGAGGTGTCCTGTTGGTTCGTGCCTGAGCCACCATTGCAGCCGAGTTCGCAATTGAGGCAGTCGATCAGCACCGGGGCGTTGCCCTTACGGATCATCTCAGGCAGCTTTTTGAGATAATCGTACACTATTTCCGGGCCTTCGATCTTGCGGCTTACATTGGCCACATCTGGCTTCCATCGCTGAGCGGTTTTAAGCAACCCGCCCGGCGTAGAGAAAAGCACCGCCCGTTCGGCGGGAGGATTATCGAAGTCCACAGCGGGATAATCCGCCAGGTTGACCCCGCTGCGTTTAAAATAGCTTTGAATCGCCCTGAACGTAACGTTGTAATCTCCCATTCCCGTCGCGTCGAATTCCCGTCGTTTCGCGATGCACGGCGACATGACGGCCACGCGATGGTTTCGATATTGCGGATAGAACTGATGGATCATCTTGATTATGTGCAGCATGGGGCTGTCAGCGGGGGCAAGATATGGCAATAGTTCTGGTTGATATATCTCCATGTACGTTACCAATGCCGGACATGGTTGGGCTATTACGGTAGTCGGGTTGTTACTCTGTATGTGGTCGAGATAAGAAGCAACTGTCAGCTCGGCACCGAAGCTGACGTCAAACACTGCCTTGACGCCGATGGATTTGAGCCAGCCGTTAAAGTTCATGTGCTGCCTGGGGAAATTTGCCGCCACCGCCGGCGCCACAATCGCCACCATCGGAACATTGTTACGAAGATCTTGCATGAATTGCTTAGTGTCATCCAGCGGAATTCTCGCGTCGTGCTTGCAAGCCTTGATGCAGCTTCCACACCCGATGCACAGGTCGTGGTTAATGGTTACATGATCGCCGCTGCCGTCGTTACAGAACTTCACGGGACATGCGGTGATGCAGGCATGACAGTTGACGCACTTCGTTTCATCGACTTTCACAACGGGGGTTAAAGACCTGCTCTGTTGGGCATTCACCATGAGATCTTCCTTTTTGGCACAATACTGGCGCATGCAGCTATCTTGCTCGTGCCATCCATGTGCGTACATGTTTACGCTGCTTGATTTACCAGAGGCGGTGGGAAGCCCGAATTGATCATCCCTAACACAAACCGCGCCAACATATGGTCATATCGAGGAATGTAGGACGTGACTTGAGCAAAAACACAAAATGTTCGCCTAGCGACATGCCAAGCGAGCAAGGATTGTGCCGAGCATTTTATGACCAAGCGGCCTGGGTCATGCCCCCCGTCGCCTGCGATGAAGAATGGTTATAGCGCCGATCAGTGCCAATGAAACCGTCGTCGGTTCAGGCACCGCCTGCCAGGCAAGGGCATACGTTGCAGAGTCCGCTCCACTAACCTCCAACGCATATCGACCCGCTAACAGGCCCATCTGGTAGATATGCTCGACGTTGTCCACGATACTTATGCTCTGGTCGACCATGTCGCCAATCTCATAACCATCAGCCGTGTACAGCTTCAGGTCAAGATTCGCCAGGCTCGCGTCGATTTTGCTCCATGCCGGATTCGTCGTGATTTCGCGGTTCCATGTAAGCACAGCGCTGAGGTCAACCCCATCTTCCACATCGAAGAAGTAGTATCGCCCGGAGACGTCGCTTGTTTCCAAGTCCCAGCCTGTTGAGGCGACATCGGACATGCCGCTCGCCTGCTGCTCCTGCGCAACGAGGATATTGTAGCTGTTAAAGACGTTCAACTCGCCTGCGCCGTAAGTATCGTCGAGCGGGCGTTCGTGCGTACGAGACCAACTAGCAAACTCGTCCTTGGTCGCCCCGGCCATGAGCACCGCCTTGATGACCTCGGGGTTATGCCTCGCGTTTTCCAGACCAGCGGAGTTGTCCGCGGTTTCAAGCAAAAGCGCCGCCGCCGATGCCACAAGCGGGGTTCCATAGCTGGTGTAATTCTCGGGCGCGACAATGTGCGGTACTATCCTGCCTGACGTATCCTGCCGGGTGTCGCCGATGCTGTGAATACCATCGGACTTGCCCACCACAATCGCGTTGTAGCTATGGGCCATAAGTACGGGAATGGGGGTATTCGCTTCATTGCCCAATCCAACGGTAGCCACGAACTTGTCACGGTTAATGGCATAATCGAACCGACGCAGATACTGCTCGTTGGCTTCATAGCCGATCCAACTGTGGTTCTGAACCCGGGAAGTTTCAACAGTCGGGGCCGAAGATTGGTTTGTTTTGAGAAAGCCACTTCCCGCCCAATGGCTGGCTTCCCAAACATTGATATTGTCAACACCAGATGATATGCCCGAGCTTCCGCACAAGCGCCCCGCCACGGCGGTGGCGTGTGTCGATGTGGTGGTACCCGGACTCATGGGGGTTATGGTCTTGCCCGATATCGAGGGCACGTACCCACCATTGTAAATCGCTTCCACCATTGTTGCTGATATGCCCGCGCCGGTGGGAGTATCTTCACCCAGCATTGCCTGCAGGTCAGTGTATCCGATGTCGTCCTTGATGCTTGCCAAGGCGGTTACTGACCAAAGCACTATTATCGATGCCAGCATATGCCTGCGCATTCGGATACCTCCTGAAAGAAGACGTTGGGCCGTCCTAAATGTCATAATCAGCCCTCCTGATATGGGCCGGTTCTTGCCTATATATCAGTTTAAGCAAAAGTGTGGAACTGGTCAATCCCTATTCTTGCTTGTCCGGAGCCGAAATCGCCCCCGCATGTCATCGTTCTGGATCGTCATCGGTCCATTGCCGGCTGTAGTGGTAGATCGTCCGGGGCGTCAGGTAAGCGAAATCGACTTGTCGCAAAAGCACCAGATACCCCACATCCCCCAGGCGTCTTTTGAGGCCTCGGTTTCTGGCGTGACTGACGGACATTACCCGTCTGGGGTCACGGGCGTCGTCAGCGAGCATCGTCAGCGTCACATTCAGACCTGTACGTATTGTATTATCGCCACTACTCCATACGGTTATCTGGCGAAGGTCGCCGCTTGCAACGGGAATCGCCATTAGCCTCACCAGCCCCCAGACCACCCCAGACATCGCCATGTTCGCCCCGCTCATATCGTCGAGAGGCTCTATGAGAATTGTCAGGCTTTGCTCGGTGGGGCTGTCTGGGATAATCGTCGCCCGCACGTGCCCCCGAAGCGTCATGTCCGGCTGCATGAAGTGAAGGCGCTTGAGCTTCAACACCATTTGAGGCTTGGTCTTCACGGTTACGGAGACTATCCGCTGATCGTTCCATCGACGGTATTCGAACTCGGAATACTCGACGCGATCCCACTGGCGAAGCAAATCCTCAATCACCCGCATAGCAACTGGCATGACCCGCAGCGACCCCCTGACGATTTGCGAAATCGGATCCCCCTGTGGTGCAGCCGGTGCTTGCGGCAGCGCATCGAGCAATGTCTGGCGCAGACGCCTCCGCAACGCACGATCGTCGGAGGTTGTTTCAACAAGCTCTATCACCTCCCCCGCCAGTTGACCCGGTGGAGTCTTGCCCGCCGATGCGAACGCCAGCCGAAGCATCGCCTGAGATATGACGAACCGCAGATTCTTTCGCTCGCCAGGCGACATGTCGCCGAACAACGTCCCTGCACTGGTTTCGTCAAGCATATCGACCACCATCGACGCCAGTGCCCGGGCCGAGCTTTCTGAACGGGGTGACTCGTTGAGGCCGTCCGTACCGCTCTCGTCGATGAGCATTTGAAGATAGCGCTCGCTTGACATGATGGCATCAGCGACAGTATCGGCCCACATATTCGCCTCGCCCGAGCGTTCGCGTGGTGCTATGCGTCTAAGTTGCTCTATCCATTCGGCTGCGTCATGAAGGGCATCGGCAACGACCAACCATTGACACGGCGAAATGCCCACCTCGATCACTGAGCCTGCATCGCCCTTCCGCAGAGTTTCGAACGCTTCACGCACTCCATTGACTGGCGCAGCCCCATCACCAGGATTCACAAAAACCCACTTGGTGGGGATGCTTCGATCGCCCAGCGCGAGCGGTTCGGACGACGCCTCGGGCCAGACATCAACGTGCAGCCGCCAGTAATCGTTCATCCGCCCGTTCATGGGCCTGGAGTGGACGCACCCAGACGCGAACAAGCCCGCCAGCGTCAACATCGCCACGAGAACCCGGTTATGGTCTGTTCTGGTCATCATCCATTGCCCGCGCTTGTCGTCTCAAAAGCCCGGCCATTTCCTCGGGGGCGAACCTGTCCCCGTCAAAGATTCCCCGCTCGATTTCTCGCCACGATGTCACCACCTGCACCGATGGGGGAAGCTGTTCGACCTCCCGCGAGAGTTCGAGAAGCTCCATTTTTTCCATCAGTTGCGGATGCAGAATCAGGTATCCGCTCGCCCCGGCCTGGTGGTAGGCGCAAACGTCCGTAATCAAGTCGCCGATGCCTATGCGTATGTTGGTGAACCGGCGTGACAGCTCGGCAAGCGTCGCAGTCTTGTACTCTTCGCTGCCCTTGACGAACCCTTTGATATCCGCGAAAAGCACCGGTCCGGCCGGGTAAGTATGCTCGCACAACCACAACCTGCTCACCGGGTCAAAATACTCGGGGCGGTGCGTGAGATAAACTATCGTGAACTCCTTCGCCAGTCGGCGCATCACGCGGGCGGAATCTTCCAACGGTTCAGGTTCCCCAAAGAGCACCTGCACAAAACCCGACTCCACCAGTGTGCGATCGATATCCACCACCAGAATAGGCTCATCGTGCGGACGACATGCGATAAGCAGGCTCGGAACAGGACCAGGCGGGCTGGTCAAACCCACCGGCGAGACACGGGCCTCGAACACATAATCGCCCTTGGCGCTCGGCGTGAAGTGCAGACGGGCAACCCCATCGGCATCCGTCACAGAGGCCCCATGCAGGGAACCATCACGATAGAACATCACGGTATGCCCGGGCCTGTCGGACAGCAGATCGCCGCCCTGAAGACGCGCCCGCAACCATGTCCGCTCGCCGGGAGTTACCAGTTGATCGTTGGCGATAAACAGGTACTCCCCCGGCGTGCCCAGCACCACGCCACCGGTGCCGCAACCACTAAGCGCCAGCGCAAGCAACAATACCGGCGAGATACGTCCCATCGTGACCTCCACCTTTCTACGCGAGCGTCTATGAATTCTACCACTGACCTTCGTGAATGACGTGTGTAGAATACTTTATCGGAGCGAATAATGAGACGGGCATATCTTCAAGCGGTGACGATGGTCGCCTTCTGGGCGGCAGGATGCGCGCCGACGGTGCATCTGCACCACGTCGTCGAACCCGACGTGCCAATACCACCAGGCACAGCCGTGGGTCAAGTCGATGTCACCGGCGAACGCAACGCCCCGCTTGCCAATTATATTCGAAGCGAGCTTGACCGGAGAATCGCGTCTCACAACACAACATCCGCCAGCCATGAGCTGTGCGTATTGGCGAGGGTCGAAACGCGCCGCTCGCGGGGGTCGCGCACAGTTCGCGTCCTCGATAATACGCAAAACCCCCTGCCGATGAAGATTCCCACCACGCGAATGATAGTAACTTTGGAATGCGACTTCGCGCTGCAAAGCCGGCACGACGATGAGCCCGTGATTCTTGCGACCGCGTCGCGATATGACAGTCTGGAAGATCCGCGTGTCCGAGGGGCGATGGGCATCGGTAGGAACGACGACCCGGGCGGGGTCCCCTCAAAGGCGGCGGTGTTGCGAGAACTCGCCGGCGAGTGCCTGGCCCAGTTCGACGCGATGACCACGTGCACAGAGCATCGCGAGTCGGTGAGACTTCGCGGGCCTATTACGCCGCGAGTTATGCACCTTGTGCGAAGGGGCGAGTTTCGACAGGCGGCGACTGGGCTTGAACCATACGCCCGCAGCCGCAATCATCCTTCACTGTGGTTCAGCTTGGGGGTGATTCAAGAGCGACTGGAAAGATTCCAACAAGCCGTCGAATGCTACGAACGCTCGCTCGCCGGAAAGGAAGACCCACAGACCCGCAGACGCCTGCGGGTGGCGTCGGCAATGGCTACCATTCAAGACATTTGCACCTATGGCTATGAATATTCAACTTGTTCGTTCGCCGCGCCGGTCGATCAATAGTCCCCTACCGCTCAAGAATGTCGCGGTAAAGCTTTTCTATCCTGTCGACCATTAGCTTGTGATCGAACATTTCAGTGCACATATGCCGGCCGGCCTGACCCATGTGGTTTCTTGATTCCTCATCTGCCGCCAGTTTCGCAATCGCCTCGGTCAGTCCATCGACGTCGCCGGGCTCAAGAAGCACGCCAGTGGAGTGGTTGACTACTTCGCGCGCGCCGTCGATGTCAAAGCTCACCACCGCCTTGCCCGCGAGCATCGCCTGAGGAATCGCCCGCGCGAGCCCTTCCCGCAACGAGCAGTGAACGACAATGTCGCTGGCATGCATCACCGCGGGCATGTCATGCTGGGGCAGCAGGCCGGTCATGTGAACCCGGCCTTCCAGGCCCGCGCTGCGCACAGCCGATGCGATCTCGTCGCGGGCGGGGCCATCGCCGACAAAACAGAAGTGCACATTCTCGGGCACTCTGCGGGCAGCGGCGATTATGTACTCGTGCCCCTTGAGCGGAGCGATTCGAGACACCTGAGACACCAGCACCGCGCCAGTGGGCAGGTTCAGACCCGCGCGAAATTCATCCGCCCTCGGGGGACGATTGCGGAACAGATCAACCTCCATGCCGCTGTGGATGGTTGTGTATTGAGCGGGCGTGCCCACCTCCGCCGCCAGCGCCTTTCGGGTCATCGTATCGGCAACCGAGATTATCGCCGCGGATCTTCGCGCGTAACGACGCTCAAGCGCGATATACAGCCGGTTCGCCCATGCTGACTGGTACGGGTGAAACGGCAGGCCATGGATTGTATGAACCGCGGGTATGTCCACGTCCCACGCCGCCTGACGCGCGAGCACACCCGCCTTGGAAGAATGCGAATGCATCACATCCGGACGGGCGCTTCGCATGAGCTTTCTCAATGTCCGCAACGTCCGCCAGTCGCGAAGGGGGTTGATCTCGCGTCGCATGTCATCCAGCACGATAACCTCGTACCCGCCCGCATGCGCACGGTGAAGCAGTTCGCCTTCACGACCAAGCGCAGGCCCCGTCACCAGCGTCACGCGATGCCCTCTGGCGTGCAGCCCCTCGCACGTCAGGAGCGTGTTTTCCTGGGCGCCCCCGAGAATCAGTCTTGTAATAACATGCCAGACGTTCATAAGTTCATAATGTTAAAGGTGTTGAGAATCTTCAACGGTTTTGTGCGCCTTCACGACGCGATTTTCTGTGATTACATGTGCTTATACGCCTGGCGCAGCCGGGAGTAGGTGAGATATTTCACATCAATCAAACGCGACCCGGACGCACCACATGAAATCACTTTCGGTATCGCTCAATAGCCTTGCGAAGTGCGAGGTCTTCAAGGTCTTTCGAGAAGTTGATAAGCGTAGTGCGTGACTTTTCGGCGATGAAATCGGCATCGAGCTTTTTATAAATTTCGGCGGTGAGCGATTCTTCGACCTGGGCCTGGGCGTCTTCAAAACTCACCACTCCACCGGCGTCCACCTCGCGTGCCTTGACGATATAAAACCCGCTGTCAGTGGAGATGATGTCGCTCACCTGCCCGGCGTTCATTGCGAAGGCGACGTCTTCGAGTTTGGCTTCCTTGAAGCTGCCTGCCTCCATGATCGGCCAAACCCCTCCGTTGGAGGCCTGGGGACCCTTGGAGAACTGCTTGGCGACCTCGTCGAAGCTTTCGCCCGCGTCAAGACGGGCCTTGGCGTTTTCGATGTGCTCACGCGCGTCGATACGTGCCGCTTGGCTGTTTGCGTAGGCGGTCTGGCCGCCAAAAGCCGAGAACGGCGCGGCGATGATCTGCATCGATACCCGCATGGGTTTCGAGAACTCACTCTGAAGGTTGCGACGATAGTAGTCAAGGAGCATCGACCTGTTGACGTGAACCAGCGGATGGAACTTCATGTGCAGGTACAGATCGACCATCATACGACGCCGCTGGTCGCGAAGGACATGCTCCAGTGTCGTGCCGCGCTCAGCTTGGATCCGCTCAAGCCTGCTCCTGCTGCCGCCCCCACCTTCGATCATCGCACGCAGCGTCTTTTCGATCTCGTCGTCAATGTACTTCTTCTGGCCTTCGCTGAGCCTCGTCTGGGCCTCGTCGTAGACCATCGCGATTCGTATCTGGTTTCGCACCTCACGCTGGATAATCGCCATCGCCTGACGCTTGAAAGCGTCCTCGCTGAGCGTGGCGGGCAGCTCGGCAAGGGCGTTTGCCGACGAGCGTAGAAGCTCCTCAACAGTAATGTAGGTGTTGTTCACCTGGAACCCGTACGAGTCGATGATGCGGGCGTTGTCCAGGCTTATTGGCTGGCGGGTCGGGGCTTGGGCCTCGACGATGGGCTCATTTTCAATAACGGGCTCAGGCTCAACAACGGGCTGGGTATCGACAACCCGCTCAGGTTCAGCCGGGGGTTGATTCCCGACAACGGGAGCCGCTGGCGTCGCCTGGTCTTCCTCGGGCAGAGGAGACGACTGTTCGTCCGCGGGCGACTCGTCCATCGCTACCTGTTCAAAAGGCGCTATGATGGGCGCAGATCGCCTCTGCCACCAGTTGCTCATCCGCCCGCAACCCGCAGCCATTACCGACACCACCACTGCCATTAAGAACTTTGCCTTCATAGTCATCAGAATACCTATTCTATGCCGCCAAGGGAAGAATACCTTGCCACCGCGCCAAGCACCGCGTCGGGGGACATGTCATCCAGCTTGCGACCAGAGATAATTTTGACACGCGGGCCTATCGGGGCGAAATGCCTGGGGCAACTCGCGCCGAAAAGCACTACGCATCGAGCGCCCAGAACGCCCGCCAGGTGCGAGACTCCGCTGTCGTTGCCGATATAAACCCGGCACGAAGCCAGCATACCGCACAATGTTTTCAGCGATGGGCATGTCACGATCTCGAAGCCCTCCATCAGCAACATCTGGCGGTAATGCAATCGCTCCATCTCTGCCGGGCCGAGAATGAAAACGGGGTTATGCCCGCAGCGTTCAAGCCCGCGCGCCAATTTTATAAACGAATCCAACGGCCAGCACTTGTCCCGCCCGCCTGATCCGGGCTGCAACAACGCCGACGACGGGGGAAGGGTTCGCGTGATCCATTCAGGTGGCACAGGCCAGGGGTGCCGACTGACGGGCGATTCCACCTTGAGCATTTCTCGCCACAGGTCGACCAGGTGGCCGGGGTACTCATTCTCCGGGCGGATAGGTAGAAACGAGCACTCGCCTGCCCCGAATAGCGGCGCCAGTCGCTGCCGGCTGCGTTGGTCATCGCCGCCAAAACAGCTCACGACCCTGTCACATGACCGGATAGGCCCGCTAGCAAGCGAGCATTTCTCTATCGGCCCGTCAGTGAAGACCTCATGCATCGCCAGCGACTCGAACGCGAATGCCCGCTCGACCACGCCAAGCCCTTCGAGCACTTTTGCCTTTTCCCCACCGGTGACAACGGCGACGGGATGCGGCAGCAATTCTAGTAGACGCGCGAACAGAATCACGTCGCCAAGCGCGCCTGGGTGTATCGCGAGCGTGCTTATTTTTCCCGTGTCAGTCATTTTGGAATCGTCTGGGGTCTTCTAAACAGGTTCGCCACCATCGTTTCAAATACCAGCCCCACGACCGCCGCGACGCAAAACAGATCCCACCAGTTTCGGGGCCTGGCGTGTGCGCGGGCGAGTTCGTGTGCCTGTTCGACCGAGTTCGCCACATGTACTTGCTTAATGCCCAGGTCGTTGAGGCCGCGGACGAGTTCATCAGCCCCCACCCGCCGGCCGTCGCCCTGTGTGGCGTCGGGATTAACGGCAAACGACCCGAACGCCTCGGCGTTTTCGTGTCTCGCTCGCCAGGTGTAGAATCCCGGTTCCCGGGTCTGGTCGAAGGTTGCCACGAGCCCTGCCGACCCCATCCGCGCGGCGACGGTTTGCCCTGGTAATGTGGGCGGCGCGACGACCACTTCAACCTCGCCGCCGCGTTGGAGCGAGAGCTTCGGGGTGATTCGCGCCTTCTCGCCGCAGAGGGTGTGAGCGTCGGCGTCGGCGGTGTCCTGGCGTGCCAGCAGGCTCATCCTCAGAAGCATTGGCGCGAACAGGCTGCTCTTGGGCAGGCTGCTCCATAGTGCAGACGCATCGGTGGCGACCATCACGCACCTACCCCGACCATGCGAGCCCTGCACCACAAGCGGGCCAGCGTTCTTGAGTTGCATCAAGACCCCGGCATTGGCAAGCGGGTCGAGCGGATAATATCGTTGCACGATCACGCCGAGATAGTCGCGCGCGTCGGGAAACAGCCCCTCGTAAACGGGATGTCGCACATCCACCTTTTCCACCACCCATGCGTCAGCGTCAAAGCCTGTCTCGCCGGTGGCGTCGCCGATTCTCGCGGGCAACAACCTCTGGCGATCTCCAAGCAGCGAGTTGTAGTTGCGCACGTCCACGCTTGGGCCAAGAAACACCACCGCCCATCCGCCATTGGCGACGAAATTCCTCAGCGCCTCCGCCCCGGCAGGTTCGAAGGATTGCACGTCGCAGAGAAACACAATGTCAGCGTCCTCAATCGCATCGGCGGCGAGTTGACTCGCTTCGATTGTTTTCGCCTTGATATGCCAGGGCGTTTCGTCATCGCCGAACGGTTCAAGTGCTATCTGCACCACGGGATGGGCTTCAAGAATTCGGCTGGGGGCGTTTCTAGGGGGGCCTTTGACCACCATCGCTTCAATACGTCCACCGATATCAAGCGCCAGCCAGCGGGTGTTGTCTTCGATGAGGTCGTCTGGAGTTTCGATTACCAGTTCGATGTTGACCTGCCCGGGCTTGTCGAACGTCCGCTCGAAGGCAACCACTTTTGTCGCCCCATCCTCGCGGGCGGGGGCAAGGGATGCGACGCGAGCCTGCCCCGACCGGGTTCCATTGATTCTCATCGCCACTTCAACCGTTCTTGGTGAATCGCTGTGGTTGGTCAGCTCGGCTGAAATTCTGAGCGGATGATCGGCTATGCGCGGGCCGGTCGCTTGCACATTGGTTATACCAACATTCGTCATGCGCTCAGGCGCGGTGTCTATCACCATGAAATTGACATCACCGACCCGATCGACTGATCGCAGCTCTTCTAGATTATCAACCGTGGAGTGATTAAGATTTGTGACTACATATATATCGCGTTGGCCCGACGACTGTTTGATCAACTCGACTGCCCTGCGTACCCAACCCTCACGGGCAGCGCAAAACGCCGGCGTGATTTGCTGGATATCGTTTCGCAACTCGCCAAGCTTATCGCTGAGCACCGCCCGCCCGGGGTCGGGGGGTACTGTTGTGACCAAGGCCGACATGGCGGGTCGTTCGCCCGCAGCCATGTTCAAGAGTTTTGAGGCTTCGCGCCTCGCCCGGTCGAAACTGGTGGTTCCATCATTGTGTCGTGCGAACATCGACATGCTGTTGTCCAGCACGATCACCGCCGAGGCCCCCTGCCTTGCCCCCCACGACCCCAGTGGCCTGCTCAACGGCTCGGAAACCGCCAGCGCCATGAGCCCCAGAATCGCCATTCGCAACGCCATGAGCCCAACGTGACGGATCCTACGACCCCGCGACGTCCTGCTCGCGCTGAGTTTGATGAACCTTAGCGTCGGAAACCACCTGTCGGAAGCGCGCGACTTCGCCAGCAGGTGAAGCACCGGCGGAATCGCCACAGCCAGCAGACCCAGAAGCGCCAACGGCGAGATAAACTCCAACGCGCCGATCATCTCGTCATCGCCTTTCTACGGGAAAGGTAATCGAGCAGCATCGTGTCGTACGGCGTGTCGGTAGTGACATTGATATACTCGATACGGCGCTGGCCGCACTCCCTGCGCCAGGTCGCGACGAACTCACGCATCTGCCTGACGTACTCGTCGCGAATCGCCAGCGGGTCCACCTGAACGCGCTCGTTCGTTTCGAGGTCAACGAACGAGGTCATATCCTTGAAGGGAAACTCGATCTCGGCCTTGTCGAGCAGGTGCATGACGATCACCTGGTGGCGCTTGTGAACGAAGTGTTGCAAGGCCTTGAGAACATGCGACGGCTCATCGTAAAGGTCAGAGATGATAATCACCACTCCGCGACGCGAGAGCATCTGAGCGAGCTTGTGAAATGTCGGGGCAATCGAGGTTTCGTTGCCGCAAGTCGTGCCTTCTAACCGTCTGAAGATGCGGTCTATATGTGCGGGCGACGAACCGGGCGGAATATGCCACCGAACATCCCTGTCAAACGCCATCATGCCCACAACGTCCTGCTGCCTGCATATCAGGTAACCCAGGCAGGCTGAAAGATACGCCCCGTAGGTGAATTTCGTTATGCCCCCGGAGTGGCGATAGTTCATCGAGTTGCTTACATCCAGCAGGATGTACGCCCGAAGGTTTGTTTCCTGCTCGTACTGCTTGACGTAGTACCTGTCGGTTTTGGCCCATGCGACCCAGTCGAGATGGCGCGGGTCGTCGCCTGGGGTGTACTCGCGGTGTTCGCTGAATTCGACGCTGAAGCCCTTGTGGGGACTCTTGTGCAATCCGGAAATGAAGCCCTCGACCGCCCCTCGCACCGTCAGATGGAGATTGCGAAGTTTGATAGCACGGTGAGGCTCGAAATACATGTATCCTCGGTTCGCCATCATTCAAGCTCTCTGGCGGCTGCCAGCAACAGCACCTTCATGCCGCCGTACTTCTTTATCTTTGCGACCGCAAGATCTCCAATTGCATCCGGGTGCTCGACGTCGTCGGGCATACGCAGGGCGACTATTCCCTGCGGCGAGAGGTGGCGCGCGATGGGGGCGAAGATTTTCTGTTCGACGAAGGCCCAGTTCCACTCCCTGGCCTGCGGGAACGGCGGATCGACAAAAGCGACATCCAGCCCCCTACCCAATTCCTCCAGCCGGGGTTCAAGAATCCGTTCACCCGTCCCGGCCCATACCCTGCTTTTGTCAACAACTCCAAGCGTTGCGATATTTCTGCGCAGCAATCGCAGCGCCACGTTGTCGCGGTCTGCGAAGCAGCACAGATCGGCCCCCCTGCTGAGAGCCTCCACGCCCAATGTA
>CAZWAT010000006.1:0-34565 GCA_964632015.1 uncultured Planctomycetaceae bacterium | reverse complement strand
GATGCGATAATAGAGATCCTCACGAAACGCCCCGACCCTTACCTGTTCGCTAAGGTCCTTGTTAGTCGCCGCAATAACTCTCACATCCACTGGTAGGGGAGTGATCCCCCCCAAAGGCTCTATGACACGTTCCTGAAGTACCCTGAGCAGTCGCACCTGCATCGCGGAAGAAATGTCTCCTATTTCATCCAGGAATATAGTCCCGCCTTGTGCAAGTGCAAATCGCCCGGGCTTGTCTCGCTTGGCATCGGTAAACGCGCCAGCTTTGTGCCCGAACAGCTCGCTCTCAAGTAGGGTGTCAGGCAGGGCTGCGCAGTTGACGGCCACAAAGGGTTTCTTCTTCCGTGGCGAGATGTTGTGGATCGCCCTTGCAAAAAGCTCCTTGCCCGTGCCGCTGGCTCCCTCAATGAGCACAGTGCTGCTGCTGGCCGAAATCTGGGGGAGTATCTCAAAGAGTCTGGTCATATTGGGGCTTCGCGCGACTATGTCCTCGCACGTGTACTTTGCCTGAAGTTCCTTCTGCAACTGTTCAATCTGAGATAGATCCTGAAATGTCTCGACCCCGCCGACGATATTGCCTTGTGCATCCTTAAGCAGGGCAGTCGATATGCGAATAGGAATGCGTTCACCCTGCTGATTAACAATATGAGCGGTAGCATTAAGTACGGGTTGACCGCTGGCCATCGTGCGACGCAGAGCACAACTGGTTTCGCAGATGCTCGCGCGAAAGACATCGCAGCATGCGCTACCCAAAGCCTGGCCTGCGGGCACCTGCGTGATGCGCTCCGCAGCCGTATTGAAAGCTGTAATTCGCCAATTCAGATCTACCGTGAACACGCCTTCGTTCACAGAATCTAGAATCGCCATTTCGCGCTGATTGGATATATTGTCCTGCATTTCTCTGTCTTGACACCTTGTTCGTGCATTATACAACGTTAAGAGGCAAGAAGTTTGCTGTTTTGCACGATTGGTCGCTGGCCGGTCCAGACTTCGTCAACCACAAGACCCACATTATGAATACTTTGCAATATTGGCACGGGATTTGATCGTGTAAATTGAAGGCAAGGAGTCTGCATGAACAACCAGATCACGGTTTTAATGGATAACACCGCAGGAAAAAAAGGTTTGCTTGGGGAGCATGGCCTGTCCTTCCTGATCGAAGTGAAAGGCGCCAGAGTTTTGTTTGATACCGGGCCAGGTGAGGTACTGTGCCATAATGCCAGCAAGTTGGGAATCGATCTCAACGATCTTGACGCTGTTATCCTCAGCCATGGCCATTATGATCATACCGGTGGGATTAAGGATGTCCTGCATCCTGGGCCCAAGCGAAAGGTTATGGTTCATCCTGGTGCATTCGGGCCAAAATTTTCGCAAAATCCGGATGGCTCCACCAGAGATGTCGGCATGCCCAACCTGACCAGACAGAGACTTCACGACTGGGCACAGATCTTCAACGTGACCGCTCCCGTTGAAGTCGTTAGGAATCTTCACCTCACCGGCCCCATACCCCGAGTGACAGCAGAAGACACTGGTGGGGCATTCTTCACGGACAGCAACTGCACTTATCCCGACCAGCTAACAGATGATCAGGCCGGGTTCATCAACACAGCTCAAGGTGTGGTGGTCATTCTGGGTTGTGCGCATGCGGGCGTGATCAACACCTTGCGATACGTACGAAAGCTTACGAACGGAGCTGGTATTCACACTGTCATCGGCGGGATGCATCTGGTAAACGCCTCTGATGAGCGACTTGACCAGACCGTTGCTGAGTTGAGATCTGAGAACGTGCAACGGCTGTTACCTTGCCACTGCACGGGCTTTCTACCCTCAGCAAGGTTGGCAACCGAGTTCGCTACCAGCTTCGTCCCTGTCAAAGTGGGAACCGTAATTGACATCCCCGGTATCTAGCGGACTTGAGGTTTTCCCAATCGGCTTCTTTCGAACTTCGCGGAACCGCACGCTGGTATCGCATTGTGGCTCAACACTTTTATGATCCTCACAATCTTGGTACCATCATCCTGCTGGCTGAATAATGCGCCTGTTGTCAGGCGTCTACCTGATAAGGAGTACAATCGTGGGCAACAAAATGGGTTGGATTCTCGCCGCCGTTCTGGTACTGGCAATCAGTGGTTTTATCACAAAGCAACTAGTATTTCCGTCACCATCGAGCCCCACGGCGATCAGCCTGCGAGAAGATTTCCTCATGCTCCAGACGCATCAGTCCCCTGTGAGCTTCCTTGTCACTCAGCCTGAAGGCACCGCAAATGCTGGCGATGATTACGCCACAGCGGTTGCGCTATTCGATGATAACTCCTTTGCCATCGGGCTGGCGATGGATAACCTTCCTCGTATCAGGTCCGGCGCGTACGAACTCGACGACGATGTGCTGCAAACCCTCAATAAGATCAACGAATACATCGCCAAAGGCGCGAAGAATCGGGATATGCAGTATGTGCTTGTGCATACCGAGCCTGCTTTTGAAGTGAAAATGGCATATCGCCCAGCCCTGGCGTTGTACCAGACTGGAGAATGCCTCAGCGCCCTGGCCGGATGGCAGGTAAAACAGAACGACCACAACAGTGCCCGCGCAACCTTGGAAAACATGCTTATTCTCGGATGGCATATGACAAATGAGCGAGCCCGAGCGGACATGGTTCTAAAGGGTTTGGATCTTCAGGCAAGCGCCGGCGGTGGCCTGCGCGATCTGTATCAAATGTGGGACAAAACCAAATACGAAGACACCATCGAAGATATTGACAACTACCTGCTCAGCGTGAAGGCAGTGCGAACCTTCTACATAGACAAGTGGAAAGCGCTGATAACCACCAAACCCCAGCCGGGCGATCTGTATCGCGTAGTCGAGCATGATAAAGATCCGGCCTGGCGCGTTGACGCGTTATTATTTCTGGGCGCCGTGCGATATACCCACGCCAGCCATCGTGGTGACATGCGGTATACCAATAACCTGCTTGAGCATTACTCATCCAAGGGCAACACGTTGGAAAAGGCGGCTGCCAAGGCGGCTGCGTCGCTCGACAGGGTTGGTTTCAACACAATTTCGCTTCCTTAATGGGGCCCAAGCATCGAACCCACAACCGCAGCGATACAACAAACTATTCGCCAATATCGTAACCACCAAAAAAATCTCGTGTTAAGAGATTGTGTGGAGTGGCATCAGATACAGGCCACCGGGCGCACGCATCCTTGAATGAGAGAGACCTCAATGGCCCAGTAACTTCAGGATGGAGTCAGTCGCCTCTATTTGTCTTGCACCACCCGCTCGCAAGCCACTTGTACACAGACAATGACGGATGTCGTTATGACACCTTGGTACGGCAAGTGGGAGTCTCTATAGGGCTCGGGGCGGTTGATTGGGTGGAATACTTTTATAACCAGCGGTATAATAAGCAACAGTCGTACCATGATGGACCATAGCAATATTACGTATGAAGAAGATGAGAAAGGGGTAGAAGTTCACCGCATAGCGCCCAATGCGGAAAAATCTGGTTACGGTTATGGACTGACGGTTCTTGCAGGTAATCGAAGAAGAGTAAGCCCTTCTCACCCAGAGGGCACGAAGCCTGTTCCCCGTTACTTTGAGTTTTACAGCATTTCGCATCTGCTTGATGGGGTCGGCATCTTTTACGATTTCAGCACCGGTGAAAGTCGACCAATCAACCCTGGCCAGGTTGTTGTCGTCACGCCGGGGACTTTGCATCGATATTGCGGGCATAAGAGCGATTTTATTGAATCACATCTGCTCTTCACGGGACCAATTGCTGATTATCTATCCGCAAAGGGGATAGTATCAAACGTGATTTGGGAGATGGGCAAAGTGCCCCACCTTAACAAGGTGATCGATCTGGCACTGGATCCTTCCATTGCCTCCCAAATTCAAGCCAACATCACCTTGCAGCAGATATTGTTGGACCTTCATACCACCAATAGCTTGCTCCAATCGCAGAAGCAGCATCCTCTGCTTGTTCAATTGATTGAGGAAGTTAAACACGCACCGGAACGATGGTGGACAGTGGCAGAGATGGCGGACTACTGTGGGATGAGCATCCCTTATTTCCGCGCAGTCTTTCGAGATTATACCGGATTATCACCAAAGCGCTATGTCGATGAAAGCAAGATTCGGCAGGCTGCGGAGTTGCTATGCGCGCCTAATATGACCGTTCGCGAAGTAGCTGAACACTTTGCCTATCGTGATCCATATCATTTCAGCCGACGCTTTAAACAAGTTACAGGGTTTTCTCCTGAGCGCTATCGCCAAGCTGTCAAATTGCATCCTGAAGGTCCAATATGGACGGAAGGCAGTTTATGATGTTGCAGTTTGATCCGAACCATCAGGAAAGTCACCCCCATTTGCGACATAGTTTTGCCAGCAGCCCAGCTCGACGGCAAGCGCAGGCAAACGCCATGCTGATCAGTGCGGCCTGCGTCCCACATGAGCAGGCTCCTGGCAGCAAATGTCAGATCACCTGGAACAGAGGCTAAGTTCTTATCAGTACAGTTCTTAAGGTCGTTTTGCTGGAGGCTTGACACATCTGTCAACATCTCTTTCGTCATGCTTTACCATCGTTTTGTCCATTGTTCCTTTCATGGCCTACCACGAAAATACAGGAGCATTGGAGTACCTTGGAATAGTGGCAATGAATGGTCATGTATGGAGCGGCATTCACCTCATTTACTGCATATGGAAAGAGAGGCTGTTATGAAGAATCTGGTAATAATTGGTTTAGTGGTCGCACTGATTAGCACTGGCGCCCAAGCTGCATTGATCAACTCTGTCTCCATGGTTCCATCGGGCGGTGGAACATTCGGGCATAATTACGGTACGCTGGAAGGCTATCCTGATGACTTCTCTGATAGTTATGCATATTTTGGCCCAATACATGCCGATGGAAATCTCTATGGCACAGGCGGGCAGGCAGGGTATGGCTGGGTCGTTTATAAGTTTACAGCCGCTGATGAGGAAACCATCACCAATGTCGCACTGGACGTGACAACATACTGCTCCACTGGCGACATCGACATCTTCTGGACGGATCAGAGTTATGATGGGACTACTGCTCCTGATATCTCCACTTGGGTCGACACCGAATTCTATCACCGCAGTTGGGGAAGTTGGGTTAAAACAGAAACATGGGGAATAACCATGGAATTTGCACCCGAGAGCAATGAGTTCTTTGTTGCCTACAGAATGAAACCAGGTGCTGCGGACTATCAAGCACAGCTCAGCGCCGACAGAGTAGCTATTACTACGATACCTGAGCCGTTGACACTGTGCCTGCTCGTAACTGGTGGTGCAATCTTGTCATGTCGAAGACGCAGCCGAAGCGCGGCATTGTGAAGTGACTTGGCCATATTCATTAGCCTTTGGCTGTGGTCCCCCAGCATGACAAGATTAAGAGTTGTGACAATTATAGGGAAGACGGCGACTACAGATAAGCACAAAAGTGCGGAGACTGGAGACGCGTAGTCTGTTGCTGAGAGACCAAAACAGGTCCAGGAAGGCTTTTTCATGTTGCACAAGACCGATGCATACTCGACGTGGAACAATCACGAAAGGACACGCTGCAATAGGCGTTTTGATGGGATGAGGAATACAAAACTATCGCGTTGCTCCTGTGGCTTTACCCTCATCGAGTTACTCGTGGTAGTGGCAATCATCGCCCTGTTGGTATCGATTCTGCTGCCGTCCTTGTCCAAGGCCAGGGAGCTAGCCAGGCAGGCGCTCTGCATGAGCAATATCCGTCAGATTGGTGTGGCAGAAACTATGTACATCAATGAGCATGATGAATACCTGGTCATTACGTTCAATAATAACGACTACACGTTTAATCCATACTACTATTGGTCCATCAATCCAGAGTTTCTGAAGTATCTGTTGGGCGATGCGGATTGGACTACAGGTCAGCCACCAAAGCTCGTCATGCAAAGCAAACCGGGTGTGCTTTTCTGCCCGTCGGATAATAGTCCGATCAAAACATGGTCGACCAACGACGGCAGCGGCGCAGAGCTGTATGAATGGGGCAGCTATGCGATGAATGTCCATACCGCTTCTCATTTCAGTGAAGATGGATATAACAGACTCTCCAGCTTCAAGTATCCAGGTAATATGCTTTTGGCGGCAGATGCAATGAACGTGTTTGTCCTTATGCAGCAGCCTTCCGCTTATCCTCACTGGACCATGGATGGAAGGCATAATGAGACTTTCAAAGTGGTGTATCTCGACGGACATGTAGACAGCTTGAACGACGATGATGCCGTCCTGTTCCCGGAAGAAAGCGGATATGAGGAGTTCTGGTGGGGGGGCAAGCAACGGTGATGCCCCAGAAACCCCAACCGACAAACAAGCAGCAAGGACGAGTCAGGTTCGGGATTTGCGCCGATGTGCATAAAGATATCATGCACGATGCAGATAGTCGGCTCGCTACCTTTATAGACGAGATGAATCGGGAGAATGTGGACTTCATCATTCAACTTGGGGATTTCTGCTTTCCCGCGGAGCATAACCGAGGGTTCTTGTCAATCTGGCAGCAATTCAGAGGGCCTCGGTATCATGTTCTGGGCAACCACGATATGCAGGGACATCATACCACTGATGACGCCGTGAAATTTCTGAACCTGCCGAATCGATACTACTCATTTGACATGAATGGATATCATTTTGTGGTGCTCGACGCCAATGAAAGACGAGAAAGCCCACCTCCTAGCAATCCCAACTTCCCCTCGTATATTGGGCATGAACAACTTAAATGGCTCAAGCATGATTTGTTGGCTACGGACTTCCCTACCTTCCTGTTCAGCCACCAGATGCTGCAAGATGACAAAGGCCTGGATGGTCGGGAAGAAGTGCAAGCGCTTTTGCGCGAGGTTAATGAGAAGGCTGGATGGCAACAAGTCGTAGCAGCACTCTGCGGAGATCTGCACGTTGATTACCATCAGCAGATCAGTGGGATTCATTACCTGGTTGTGAACAGCATGTCGAACTACTGGATTGGCGAAGACTGGCAACACGCAAGATACAACCAACTAATAGATTCGCATTTCCCTTGGCTTAGATATACTGCGCCGTACAAAGATCCTCTTTATGCAACGATAACAGTGGAATCAGACGGCACCATAGTTGTACAGGGGCGAGAATCGGAATTCGTAGGTCCATCCCCTCAGGATCTAGGGTTCAATGGATATCCAGGCAGGAAGAAGTGGGGATGCATCATGCCAAAGATTTCTTCACGAATATTGAAGATGGGTAATCAACCGCAATATGTCGCGGATATGCCCCAGCCTCACCACACCTACACTATGCAAAGCATAGTGAAATAAGCAGCCCATTCTGCTGGCAAAGCGGCCGCAAAACTATTCTTAATCACAATAGAGACAATAAATCAAGACGAGAGGCTCATGAACCACGCAGTGATTATTACAGTTATGACGTTATTCGTGTCCGCAGGCCTGGCAGTAGAATCTGTCACCCAGCGTCCATATGAATTGGAGTGGGCGGGCAAAACTGAAGATGATATACGCCCACTTATTGATTTTGAGACCATGAACGACTGGGATGTCCGTACAGCGAACGCAGAGGCATCCTTTGAGCCTAGTCGTGAAGTGCAGCTATGGGGTAATTACGTAGCAAAGTTCACCTATCGGCAAACCGGACAGGGCAAAGCTAGCATATTCATTGCTCCAAAGCAGAGCATACGGATAGACGACTCGTTTGACGCGGTTAGCTGCTGGATTAAGGGCAATAACTGGTCATGGCATAGCAATCCCAAGTATCCAAGGGTCAGTGTTTCGGCGGTGTTTGAGTCTCAGGCTGGAAAAGAAACGTCCGTGCTTTTAGGAAGCGTGCGGTGGGAAGGATGGTTTCAGGCCCACACACGACTCACAAGGGAACAGAGCAGACTGGTTGAATCCGGTGCGTCCTTCAAAGGCTTCCGTGTGACGTTTGATGACGCCAACAAGAATGAGGGAACGCTGTATTTTGACAACCTTGCCGCTTACAAGGAAGAGCCCACACCTTTGTCTTTTAAGCCGCGCCCTCAACGAGGCGTGCAAATGCTCCCAGGCCAAAATCTTGGCCTGAATATTGATAAACGAGCAAAGCTGCCGTTTCCCAATCGTGAGGAAACCATTCTGCCAACAAACCTGTGTAAGAATTCGCGAAATGACATTGCCCATAGCGGAAAAACCTATGCTTTTCGGTATTCTGGGTCTGATGGGAGCATAATCTGGAAGCTGGCCTTGGAAGAAGGTCCGTTTGATGGAATAAGCATAAATCTCCCTGGGCAGAACGAACCGATCAAACCATGCAATAATGGCGGGTTATATATACAAGCTCCGGGAGGCAAAGCGGGACTTCCAGATCATATTCAACTGACCAGGCATGAGGTGATGGATGGCTATTTGGCTACGGAGTGGCTGTTGGTAAAGGGGAATGCAAGTGTGACGGCAGCTATACTATACCGCATCCTGGACAAGTCATTTGTCATTGATGTTATAGCCCCTGGTGGAAATGTCAGTGCCGTGCACTATGGCCATGCCACGGGATTTGTCGAGCCACGACTGATTACAATGCCTTACCGAACATACAAAGGGCAAGGTACGCCCGCGATTATTGTATCCGGAACAGGGCGGAACAGGTTGTTTTTCGCCAGCAATACCGACTGGTATCGTTCCAACGCCAGTATTTTGTGGGCAAAGCACGAAGTGAATGGCGACAGAGTCACCTACGACGGCGGGACCCGATATTATCACAAAACCGACGGTAATCGTAACGATTGTGTTGAGAGATTATTTCTGACTGTCGCCCCCGAAGTGGAAGAGGTACTGCCCAATATTCCAAATCCTCCGTCTCCATGGAGACATGTGGTCGGCAGGAAACTATGGAGGTCCCATGGCGTTAGCGACCGTAGCAAAGATGCTCAGCATTGGCGCAAAATACATCGTTATGGCATTACGGAACTGATAATAGTCGATCACGAATCCATGTGGAGAGATGGAGGCGAGAGTTATACATTCCGCACCCAAACTGCCCCTGGCAAAGGGGGAGATGAGTCACAGATCGAATACGGCAGGATTCTGCAAAAAGAGCTGGGATACCGGTATGGCCCATATGTTAATTTTACTGATATAGCAACTGTAAATGAGTTCTGGAACATTGACCGAGTGGCAGTGAAAAGGGATGGCCAGCTCCTGCGAACATGGGACCGCTGCTATGGACCTAAACCTGCGTTGGTGGTCGAGATGGCCCAGAAGCTTCTGCCGGTTATTCAAGATAAGTTCCAATTTGACGCCATGTACTGCGACGTGCATACCTGCTGGACTCCCTCCGAAAGGGTAGACTATGATCATCGTGTACCTGGGGCCGGCACACAATCAGCAGTCTACTATGCATATGGTGAACTCTTCCTGCTTGCCAAGAAGATCTTCAATGGTCCGGTTTACTCCGAAGGCGGTATTCATTGGCAGTATGCTGGATTAGTTGATGGGAATTACGCGCAAGATGCGTATTACAACATAAATGAGAACCCGTGGATTGTTGATTTCGACTTGCTCAAGATGCACAGCCTATCGACCAATTTTGGCATGGGATCCTTGGACATGTTTTATAGGAACGGCGGAGGATGGGCCAAAACAGCAGAAGGGTGGAATGCGTTACATGACCGCTTCCTGGCCGCTACCGTGGCATTCGGACATCCCGGTTTTCTCACTGTCCGTGCTGGCATGCGGTTTACTCTGAGAGGTTACTACATGCTGCAACAGTTGCAGTCGCTGTATACCCAAGCCAATGCCGTGGATATTAGATATGTTAGCAAGAACGGCGAGCTGCTGCAGAGCTCTGAAGCTCTGGCGCGTGGCACCTACAAGCAGTCACAGGTAGTTGTTGAATATGACGATGGAACAATAATCGTCGCTAATGGAAACAAAAACCAGCGTCTTCGTGCAAACGTGCGGGGACATACCATCGACTTGCCGCCAAGCGGTTTTGCAGGTTGGAATGATAAAGCCCGAGTCAGCGTCGTGAGCGCCGATCGCGATGGCAGCAGATATGATTATGCCGACACCCCCGCATATATTTATATTGATGGCAGAGGGAAATGGATTAAAAGAAAGAAGGCCGCCAGCGATGGACAGGCAATCTGCAGGATTCTGCCTGATGGTTATGAAGTCATTCCTATTGATGGCAGCCGCCATGGATTCGCTATTGCTGCAACGACTGCAGTTGCGATTGATGCAGATCGGAACGTCTTAGGCCCGGCAACATTGAATATGCAAGATGGTCTGACATATATAGAGCCAGTTGAAGGAGCGTTCAGCTACAAGTTGAACAGGACCAGATAGAAAGAACACTAACATCGCGGTCCGGCTCGCTGCAACGGCATCGACGAAGCGGTGGTTTATCTTGTATTCTTGAAGGAGCCCAGCGCGCCACTATTACTCCAGCGCGCAAACATTGTGGCGGCAACGTGGCCTGTGTGAGGTGAGTTCTATCTTATCCATCTTCAGAGAATTCACCCTCTTGCTAGCGCAGAATCGTCGAATGAACATAGCGCGATTCGACGTCATTTCGTGCAATGGCCAAGTTCTCACGCGCTTCTTAACTCTAGACATCATGATCAGACAGATGATCATGGTTCTTCCCCCTTCCACATATACAGTCTTAGCGATCCTCGTAGAGGAGGCTAACGAGGCCGCTTCCGATATCATCGACCTGCCACACCGCGCGGCGGAATTACGGCAGTAGCTGGTCCATGTCGCCTCCGTGGCAATCAGTTGGATCGAAAGCATGGAACGTCAATCTAGGGTCGCGTGTGAAGGTGATCGATAATGGACGATTAGACCCTGCTTACGAGCCCCGTAATCGGTTCGTGCGCGGTGCCCGTAGTGAAGTGATGTTTACATCGCCAAATGGTAGTTTAGCCTTGGCGTTTGGTGTGCATTTGGGGTAAGGGCCTGGTTTTAAAAAAATTGACCACAGGCCCTTGCGCCCGATCTACACGCACTGCCCATTCCAGGTCCAACATCCCCCGCGCCTTGTACGAATATGGTTTGAATCGACAGGATGGACAGGGCAATAAGTCTTTGATGTGCAAAGACCTGAAGAAGCCAGCGGAGGGAATCGAACCCACAGCCGCCGCTTTACAAAAGCGGTGCTCTACCGTTGAGCTACGCTGGCGAACATTTCTAATACGTTCAAAGTTAGCGTATACGTCATAAATCGTCAACATCGTGTCGCACTGCGTTCGCAGGATCGACCGGATAATGCTATGGCCATCCAGGTTGCATGCACCAAAAACAATGTGTTTCAGGTGAGGGCAAATTGAGGCTCGCGCTGCATATTGGGCGCAGGCGTAGAAGCTATTGCCTTTGAATCTCTTTTGCAATTTTTTCCAAAGTCGCCTGGAACTGTGCATCCCGGAGCTTCTGTTCCTGGATGGTCTTGTTAGCATGCAGCACAGTGGTGTGGTCTCTGCCGCCGAAGTATCCGCCGATTTCCCCCAGGCTGTGACGCGTGAGATTTCGCGCAAGATACATGCATATCTGGCGTGGGAATGCGATTGATCGCGTGCGCTTTCTGGATTGCAGATCGGCAAGGCGAACATTAAAACGTCGGGCAACTACGTTGATTATCTCTTCAATGGTCACTTCACGAGACGAGGCCGCTGTTTCGCCGCCAATTGCCTCCTCGGCAAGCGCCAGATCAATTGGACGATCGCAGACCTGGGCGAGCATGGCAACTTTGGCAATGGCGCCCTCCAGTTCACGAGTATTCGAATCTATTGCTCCAGCAAGGTAGCAGACAACGTCGTCGGGCAATTCCAAATTCCTCAGCCGGGCCTTCTTCTTCACGATGGCGACCCGCGTTTCGTATCCTGGTCGATCAATTCTGGCGACCAAGCCCCAATTGAATCTGCTTACCAGCCGTTCCTCCAACTGCGGTATCTCGTCTGGGCCACGATCACTTGAGAGGATGATCTGGTTCTGGGATTGATAAAGGGTGTTGAACGTGTGGAAAAACTCGTCCTGGGACTGCTCGTGGTCACTGAGAAACTGAATATCATCGATTACCAGCACATCAGCGTGGCGATACCGATATCGGAAGTCATGCAGTTGTCCATGTCCAACAGCCTCGATGAAGTGGTTAACGAAAGTTTCGCATGACAGGAAGCATATCTTAACCCCCGGCCGTTCCTGCGCAATTTTCAAACAAGTCGCCTGTAGCAGGTGCGTCTTGCCCAGCCCGGCAGATCCGTGGATAAACAACGGATTGTATGTCGTGCCAGGGTTTTCGCTTATGGCAACGCAGGCGGCATGTGCAAGCCGGTTACAGCTTCCGGTAACGAACGTATCGAACCGGTAATCGCCCCAGAATTCTGTCTGGGGAAAGACATTATTGCCTTGGTACTCAGTACCCCGCGGTTCCCTCTGCGAAGAGGTCATAAAACATACGCCAACCAGCCTGCCCGTCGCCGTTTGAGCGGCTTCCGTGAAGAGCCTGGTTACATGACGCTGGCAGTACTCCTGTTCAGATTTTCCGGGGGCCTCTATCTCAAGCAATCCATGCTCGAGACTGATGGGCGTAAGCTGAGTAAACCAGGGGCGGATAAGGTTGCCGCCTGCGCTCACTACTTGTTGGACTATGCCCTGCCATACCGCCGGATCAACGTCCGCCATGATCGTTCTGCCCTTATCTGCGCAAACCGCGACTGGCGCGGGTATACAAAAAAACTGGTCCAGATGTGCCGGGTTCGTGGCTTAGACTGGGCAATCCATTGCGCCAAGCAGCACTGCTTTCACTTCCCTGTGAGTGCCACTCCTGGCTGCACGGCAACGAGTCTATCCACACCCAAATAGACTGTCAAAATAAATCTTGACGAACTTCATAAACAGCCATGTTACCCGCATAAACAGGGGGCGATCTGAATGCGATCGTTGTGAAAAAGGTCCTTGCGCCGCTGCGTTACTCACGAGCCTTCCACACGCACAGGAATTATTCGACCAACCTGAGAGATTATCCGTATTATAGATGAAACAAGCTCGTTACTGTGAAAGGATTTGCTCGATGAACGGCTTATGGAACAACACCAAAACCACGCTGCTTATGGGCGGGATGATGGGGTTGGTGTTGGGTATCGGTTATTTGCTTGGCGGACAGGATGCGCTTATCTGGGCGTTGCTTTTGGGCGGGGGCATGAACATCGTTGCGTACTTCTACAGTGATCGCATCGCTCTTGCGACCATGCGAGCAAGAGAGGTCGGCCCCGACGACGATCCTTGGCTTTATGGTATCGTGCATGACCTCGCGCAGCGGGCCAATATGCCCACTCCGCGCGTTTATGTGTCGCCCGCAGCGGCCCCTAATGCGTTTGCGACCGGTAGGAATCCTCAGCATAGCGCCGTATGTGTAACAGCGGGATTACGTCAGATACTCAACCAGCAGGAGATGGAGGGTGTCCTTGCCCACGAGCTTAGCCACATCCGGCACAGGGACATTCTCATAAGTACTATCGCAGCCGTGCTCGCCGGGGCGATCAGCTATCTGGGTTATATTGCTTTGTGGTTTGGTGGCGGAAGACGACGCGATTCAAATCCGCTTGCCGCGCTGCTGGTGATAATCTTTGCCCCAATGGCCGCTATGCTTATTCGGCTGGCGATCAGTCGATCCCGGGAATATGAAGCAGATCGGGGCGGCGCACTACTCGCGGGTTCGTCCGCAGGGCTGTCGGCCGCCCTGCGCAAGCTTCATATGGCTAGCAGGCAGATCCCGCTACCGGTGAACGAGGCCCAAAGCCACCTGTTCATCGTCGCTCCGCTGACCGGAGATGGCGCCCGCAAGTTGTTCATGACACACCCTCCGGTTGAAGAGCGGATCCGTCGACTTGACGCGATGCGATAACCATCGAAACAAAACAATACTTGCCGATACCGACAACGATTGTATAATTGTGTAACTATTGCGTAGGGAACAATTTGGATGAACCTCCCACACTCGCTTGTGTGCATTTTGTCGTCTCTCACGCCTGGTTCGGGGAATGCATCAGTCATTCGTCCCCGGCAAAATAACAGATGGAGGTCAGTAAGAGGTCTAGTTTGAGCAGACAACAGGATTCACCATCCGGCTTATCGCCGGAAGCAATGGAATTATCATTTCACGAGATGGGTCTGGGAGAGCGGATTCTGGCGGATATTGACGCCGCCGGGTGGCACAAGCCTACCCCCATTCAGGCCCAATGCATGTCTCATTCGCTTGCGGGAAAAGACATTATTGGTTTGGCGCAGACAGGTACCGGAAAGACCGGCGCGTTCGCCTTGCCGATTCTTCAGCGACTTTCAGGCGCGATGCATCTGGGCGCTCTGGTGCTTGCTCCGACCAGAGAATTGGCCCAGCAGATTACCAGCATGTTCGAAATGCTTGGTAAGAGCAGTGGAATTCGTGTGGCATGTGTCGTGGGCGGCCTGCCCATGGATGACGACATCAAGGCCCTTCGCAGTTGGCCAAATGTGCTTGTTGCAACGCCGGGCAGGCTGATTGATCACATCCAATACAAGAGCGTTTCGCTTGATGAAATTGAAATGCTTACGGTAGACGAAGCGGACAGAATGCACGACATGGGTTTCATGCCGCAGATTACCCGCATTCTGAAGGCGCTTCCAAGCAAGCGGCAAACGCTGATGTTTACCGCTACCATGCCGGCCCCTGTCGAGAAGATCGCTCGCGGACACATGAACAATCCGGTGCGCATACAGGTTGGTCGCCAAAGTGCGCCCGCCGAACGTGCCCGTCAGCAACTATATCGTGTCAATGAGCACCATAAGCTTTCGCTGCTTGAAAAGCTGCTGAAGGATTCACCGGGCAGAGTCTTGATCTTCGTCAGAACAAAACGCGGCGTTGACAGACTAGGCAGATCCCTTCGCAAATTCGCTGCCGGCAGGATTCATGGCGATCGCGAACAAGCACACCGAGACGAGGCCCTTGAGGGATTTCGCAACGGTAAGTATCGGGTGCTGATCGCCACAGACATTGCTGCCCGAGGTATCGATGTCGAAAACATCGAGCACGTTATCAATTATGATTTCCCCAAGGCTCCCGAGGATTATGTTCATCGCATAGGCAGAACCGCCCGTGTCGCCGCCAGCGGTCTTGCCACCAGCTTCGTTACCCCTATGGATCGTAGGGCGGTTTCGCGCGTTCAAAGCCTCATCGGCGAGAAGTTGTCGCTCATTCCCTGGCCTGACGATCAGAGCGCTCCTTCCGAGGACCAAAAGGAAACTGCTCCCAGAAAGAAGAAGACCTTCCGTCGGCGATCTCGCAAAAAAACTTCGACTAAGAGCACCGGTCGAGCCGAAAAGCCTGCTGTCACTAATTGACGCAAAATAGAAAATAATTGGTGGTTTTTCCTAAAGGCCCCTTTGGGGTTGTGCCGATAAACCCAACAGGAGCAAACTGGCTATTGGTTTGCGCTCTTATATGTAATATATTTATCAAGTCGTAGTAGTGTCAGGGGCTGTTGGTTTGTTGATACTGCTGCGACCATCACCTTAACTCATCGTACCACTTCAAGTTGTACCATCCGGCCAGGGCGTTGTTCCTGTGGACAAACTGTAGGTTGTTCTGACGGCGCTATGGTTGTATTGGATGGTTCATGAGCCCATTGGCTGGGCATCGCATTCGGGGACACCGAAGCGGATTGCAAAGAAATGAAAGCCCCGACAGATTATCCACATACTGCTAACAGGGCATGTTGGCAGAAAGAGGATCAATTGAAGCGAGTTACAGCTTCGCTGGCAGGCCCTGATTGAGCTTGCAAAGTCTTCTGCCGGCGGCCGGTAAAACGTCTCGATCCATTGGATGGCGATGGCAGGGCCTTGGGCCTGAGTCGAAGCGAACGATCTCCCAGCAGGTTCACAAGGTCGTTCACAAAGTCTCTGCTGGGCGAGACGAACCATTGACGGCCTGGGCGGATATAGGCAGAGAAATCCGGGTGTTTTGATGGCGTAACCTGCAAGGTCAGGGGGCAGGTGCCCGAATGCTGCTTAAGCAAGTTAGCGAGCCGCTGGAGTAGGTCGGCTGGTGTCGGGTTGACCAGTTCGATGAAGATCTCGCCCGTAAATGTCGCCATCGCTTGGTCTAATGGCACGATATCATCAACGAGTATGTTTGGACGCTCTCTCTTACGGTCAACCGTGCCCGTTACGAACACCATCTGCTGGGGCTGAATCAGATGGTTAAGCCTCTCATAATTATTGGAGAAGATCACCGCGTCGCATTTACCCGTAAGGTCTTCAATGGTAATCATGGCCATTCTTTTGCCGGCGGATCGACCGTTTTTGGTGATAGTTGTCCTGACGCTGGCGATCATGCAGCCGATAGTCACAGGAGCGCCGTCGGGCTGGTCATTAAGCCCCACCGTCTTGCATCGACTGAGGCTGTCGATCTCGCGAGCGAATCGCACCAGCGGGTGGCTGGTGATATAGAACCCGAGGGTTTCCTTTTCGGCAGCGAGAAGTTGACTTTCAGGCCAAGGCTCAACTTTGGGAAAGGACGGAGCAGGTGTAGTTCCACCGCCAAGCGCGTCCAGAAAGCTCATCTGACCACTTTTTCTTGCGGCAGCCTCGGATTGACCAAGGTTTATTGCCTGATCCAACGCCGCCGACATTGCCGCTCTGTGTGCACCAAGACTGTCAAATGCTCCACACTTGATCAGCGCCTCGATTGTTGAGCGGTTGACAGCGTGCAGGTCCACGTTCTGGCAGAAGTGATAGAGATCGGTAAACTGCTTGACAGACTTGCGTGCTTCCATGATGGCGAGAACCGCTTTATCGCCAACACCTTTCACGGCTGCCAATCCAAAGCGAACACGATTCTCGTCAACCGTAAAGTCTTTATCACAGGCATTTACATCGGGTGGGGCGATCTCTATGCCCATTCGCCGGGCTTCGGCGAGGTACTGCACAACCTTATCCTGGTCACCGCTTTCGAAAGTAAGCAATGCAGCCATGAATTCGTGTGGGTAGTGCACTTTGAACCATGCGGTCTGGTAGGCAATGATGGCATATCTTGTGGAATGCGACTTGTTGAAGCCATACCCCGCGAATTTGAGAATAAGGTCGAACAGGGCGTTGGCTTCCTGGTCGCTGATGCCGTTGTCTTTAGCACCCGCCAGGAAGTTGGGACGTTCCTCGGCGATTGTCTTCTCTTTCTTCTTCGAGATAGCCTTGATGAGGGTCAACGCCCTGTTGAGCGGAAGTTTGCCCAGCCGATTCAGCACCTGCATGACCTGTTCCTGGTAGGCCATGATGCCGTAAGTTTCCGCCAGAATGTCATCAACCAGGGGGTGGACGGATGGAACTTCTTCCGCGTTGTGTTTTCGCAGGCAGTAGCTGGGAATGAGGTCCATCGGGCCGGGACGATACATGGCGTTGGCGGCGATCAGATCTTCGATTCGCGAAGGCTGCATCTGCGCCAGAACGTTCTTCATGCCATCGGATTCGAACTGAAAGACGCCATCAGTGTGACCTTCGCAGAAGAGCTTATATACGGCTGCATCATCAAGCGGGAGTTTTTCGGGATCGAAGTCCTTGCGATATCGCTTAAGCACTAGCTCGCGTGCGCGCTGAAGTGTCGTGAGCGTCCGCAGGCCCAGGAAATCCATCTTCATCAGACCGATTCTATCGCAGGTGGGTCCGTCCCACTGGGTTATCGCATCCTTGCTGTCGGCCTGCCGGCAGAGGGGGACTATGTTCTCGAGGGGTTCATCAGCAACGATGACACCTGCTGCATGTACGCCCGCATGTCGGGCAAGACCCTCGAGGCGGCGCCCGTAGTCGAGCAACTGGTGGATTCGGGAGTCATCGTCATACATCCTCTTGAGGTCCGGCTCATCCTTAAGGGCCTTGTCAAGAGTAACGCCAATACCTTCGGGCACTTTCTTGGCGATAGCATCGACTTCAGGCAAGGGGATGTCCATCACCCTGCCAACGTCGCGAACCACCGCACGAGCCTTGAGGGTTCCATAGGTAATGATCTGCGCGACGTGGCCATACTTCTCGCGAACGTACTGAATGACTTTGCCCCTGCCTTCCTGGCAGAGATCAATGTCAATGTCGGGGGCCTCTTTTCGCTGTGGATCGGTAAATCGTTCAAACAGCAGGCCATAGCGAATTGGATCGACATCCGCAATTCCCAGCGTGTAACCCAGCAGTGTTCCCACGCCGCTGCCTCTGGGGGCTGCGGGTATGCTATTGCGTCGGGCGTACTGAACGAAGTCGTTGACGATAAGGAAGTACGAACAGTAACCCTTGTCTTCAATGATTTTCAGTTCCGTATCGAGGCGCTGGCGGTATTCATCAGGTATATCTTTGCCTTCAAAACGGTCCGCAAGCCCCTTAATCGAAATTTTTCGAAGGTATTCCGTCGGGGTCGATCCATCGGGCGTGTGGAATCTGGGCAGGTGCTGGCCGAGGGTGAGGTCGACGTTGCACATCTCGGCGATACGGAGGGTGTTATCGCATGCCGCAGGATATTCCTTCAGTGCCAGGCGCATTTCCTGGGCGTTCTTAAAGTATATCTCGGGCGGATACGCCAGCTTGTTGGCGCTCGCCAGCGTTTTCCCTGTGGAAATGCAAGTGAGCACTTCATGGGCAGGCTTGTCTGATTTGTGGATAAAGTGCACGTCGTTGGTTGCAACCAGACCAACGTCGAGTTGACGAGCGATATCCACCAGTTGCGGGTTCACCTGCTCCTGCTCGGGTACGCCTTGGGACTGAACCTCGATGAAGAAGCGATCCTTGCCGAAGATTTCCAAGTATTCGCCCGCAACCTGTAAAGCTTTGCCAGGTTGATTGGCTAGCAAGGCCCCCGGCACCTCGCCGCCTAAACATGCGGTTGTGCAGACGAGGCCCTTGTTGAATTGCGCGAGTAATTCCCTGTCGATTCGCGGGCGATAATAGAAGCCTTCCAGGTACGCCCTGCTGGATAGTTTGATGAGGTTGCGCCACCCTTCCAGATTCATCGCCAGCAAAAGCAGATGGTAGGAGGACTGGTCGATTCTGCCCATGGAGCGATCATTTCGGGTCGTGGGGGAGATATACGCCTCCATGCCCAGTATCGGCTTGATGCCCGCTGCCAGGGCGGAGTTATAGAACTCCATGGCCCCGAAGAGGTTGCCATGGTCTGTCAGCGCAAGGGCGGGCATCTTAGCCTGTCGGGCGGCGTCCACAAGCTCGGTAATCTTGCCAGCCCCGTCAAGCAGCGAATAATGCGAATGAACGTGAAGATGAACGAAATTATCCATAGAGCTTCCGTGCGAGTATTACTGGGTATCCAGATCAAATTTATACTATACTGATGCCAGCAGTGGAAGGCCATGAGGAGAATGGTCTCCTTCCAGACGTATGACCAGAGTGTCATCAAAAAACAGTCGACACCAAGACTTCTGGAGCGTAAGAGATAATGACAAACCCATATAAGGCTACTGTCTTGCGCCGTAGACAGAGGAATCAGCCTCGGAGGGTTAAGACGGCGCAACCAGGAATTACAGCATATTCATAATGTATCAGGAAAGAGTGAAGTGAGACGGCCGGATTTATCGGTATTACAACGCAGCAAGGTGACTTCTGTCACTGTCTTGTTG
Organism: uncultured Planctomycetaceae bacterium; assembly: GCA_964632015.1. Lineage (GTDB taxonomy): Bacteria > Planctomycetota > Phycisphaerae > SM23-33 > SM23-33 > JAAYCO01. The sequence continues at coordinate 14,919 of CAZWAT010000006.1, read as the reverse complement.
TCTATAGCGATATCCGCCGCATGGTGGCTGCAAGTGGATATCAATCACCTCATAGCGTCAGAGGACTGGCCTCACCGGCCTTGGACGCTGGTGACAACCATGTTCCCCCACGTGGGGGCGATGCATCTAATCTTCAACATCTTCTGGTTGTGGTTGTTGGGTTCGTTTGTCGAGAAGCGGCTTGGATCATTCAAAACGGCGATCGTGTTCATTGCAATCGCATCGGGTTCTGCCGCCGCCCAAATTGCGATATCTCGCAGCGGTGTTGGGCTTTCGGGTCTGATCTACGGACTGTTCGGAATGCTCTGGATGCTGGGAAGAACCAACGACAAGTTTAAAGTAATCCAGAAGTCGACCATATACGTATTTGTGGGTTGGTTCTTTGCCTGCATTCTTCTGGCGGCACTTGACATTATGTCTGTGGCGAACGCAGCTCATGGCTCGGGGGCGGTTCTGGGCATCCTGCTGGGGCTGGCAATGGGTGAGCGGACTGTCCTCAGGCGACAGTTAGCGGCCGGGGTGTTTGCTCTTTGTATCGGCGGCGTGCTTGCCTGGCCTGTGCTGGAGCCGGTGGTATTCGGGCGACACCTGGTTCCACACCTGCAACGCAAGGCGCGAAAGGCGCAGGAGCGGAATGATTACAGTCACGCCGCATTGATACTGAACAAGTTGATACGATACGCCCCGCACGATGCCCGGATATGGTGCGATCTCGGCGCCGCGCTCACTAAGACAGGCAATCATAACGCTGCCGTAAGCGCCTATGAAGAGGCCTGGCGGCTGGATCCGGCGAGTACAGAGATTCGTCGGGCGTATGCGTCAGCGGCTTCGCAGGCTGCTAAACAGGCAGTGGACGACGGTCGGCTTGCTGAGGCAATCAGGCTGGGAAAGCTGGCGATAAACCTGGAGCCCGGACTTACGGAAGCATGGCATCACCTCGCCGAAGCTCTCGAAAAGGCGGGAAGACATGAAGAAGCCCGTGCCGCCCGCCAGAGCATATACCCCCAGCCGATGCGGGTGAAGATAACCGCCTCGCCTCACTCCTCAACGCTGATGCTTACCAGTGATCTTCTCGGCAGCCACTGATCAACGAGGATACGGAGAGAACCTGCCTTCGACATAGATGCTTGGCTTTCCGCAGCGCCTGTATTCGGTGGGGGAGATTCCTTCCAACGCCCGGAACGCTCGCGAGAAACTGTGTACAGTTGCAAAGCCGCAGCGCGTCGCTATCTGTGACAAGGTAAGATTCCCACCAGCCATGAGGCTCTTTGCGTGGCGGATTCTACTGCGGCAGAGGAACTCCCTGGGCGAGCAGCCAAAGTGTCGTGCAAACAGTTTGCGAAAATGGCTGTTCGAGAGGTTGCAGCAGGCGGCGAGTTCTTCAACGCTGGTGTCAGGCTTGTTTTTCACCATTTCGGCGGCCTGTTCCAAGGATATCGCGTGTTCGTCGTAATTCGCGTCGAGCGCCTGCTGTCCCCTGAGCAACTCTGCCATGATTTCCAGCATCAACCCGCTCATTCGCAGTTGTGCGTAAGGTTGAGCGCGGGCTGCCTCGGCGGCCACTTCCTTGATCAACTCGCCAACCTTCGCGTTGTTGCGAGCCCTGATTCTGCCAGACAGCCGAGCTACGGGTGCAAGCGGAACAGGGGGGTGCATGAGATTCTGCAGGCCCTCCATATCCACCATTCCCCCGGGTATCGAAAAATCCCAATGACTTATGCCGGGTCGGTAAATCAAGTCAAAGTGTACATATGGGCATGTTAAGCCCGGCTCAAGACCCTCGAGCGAGTGAAGGGTGTCGGGAGGAACGAAGAACAAGTCTCCGGAGGTCATTTCGTAGGACTGGTTGCCTATTTCACATAGGCCTTGCCCGTCATCTATGTACATCAACAGGTAGTCGAGCAATCTTCGCTGCTCGATTTTCCAGCCTGAACGTCTGGGTAGACCGCAATGACGCACATAAGGCCTCAACTGGGCCAAAATCGCGACCGCGGCGCTGTCTCCGGGAACAGGATCGTATGCCAAAGTAGTTGCTCCAAGCGATACAGGTACATCATAACCCATTTACTTCATACCTGCGAGCAGATTTCGCCTGTTGACTGAAGCGAAAATGGTACAAATGGCTGCGGATTAAGCAATGACTTTCCTGTTGGTGCTTGATCTGTTCAAAGATACGATGGAGTCATGAGCAAGGCTGCCGTACATCATCGTGGTCGATTGCCATTGCTCAGGCCAACGCCAAGAGGGCGGTTCCTGCTTTCCGCGGGCCTGACGTGGGTGGTGTACGCACTGGCGTGCGCGTTCTGGAACTATCTGGCGACTGGATCGTGGTTCAACCTGTCGGTAGCAGCATACAAGGCTGACTTCACCCAGCCCATCGCCCTGGCCGAGGTCTTCGAACATCCCATCAACGCGCTTAGCCACCCCTGGATAGTGGTTGTGGGCGGGCTGTTGCTGGGGGTCATTCTGTTTGTTCCGATAATCACCGCGGTACTTTACAGGCTCGAGGTTTCCGCGTTCATGATCCTGCTGGTCGGTCTGATCGCGCACGCCCCTGTATTGATGATCATCCTGGCGCTGGGAAGCATCATGGCCGCCAGAACTGGACTCAGAAGCAATGTGTCATATCTCGCAGCCCTGCTGGGTCTCGCTCCGGTGCTGCCTTACCTGGTCCTCTTCGCCTTCAGCGGATCGTCAAGCGGAATTCTGCTGCCGATACAGCGATGGGTCATCAAAGCGCCTTTCGCCATAGCGCTGTTGACTGCAATCGCTTCCTGCGCGACAGTGCTCGGACTGGCAAGGCTTACGAGGTATCGACCCGGCGTGGTCTGGCCGGTGGCGACGGTTCTGGTGGCGCTGTCAATCACGTTCTTCTACTTGATGATCGGGCCTGCCGAACTGGACTATCAACTGATCACCAGACAAATGGCAGGCCCGGATACGATATTCGATCCTCAGCCCAGACGAAGCTGGATCAGGCAGGCAGGGGCACAGGGGTTGCACGAAGACGCGCTGATCCATTTGGCGGAAACACGCATCGACCTGCAAAAACAGGATCTGATCAAAAGGTGCCGACGATATGTGACGCGGTATCCCAACAGCCCACGCACATGGCCGATCCTGTGGTTGCAGGCACAGGCGCAGAGCCTGCAACTTGATAGGATGGCCTTCAAGCAAGGATGGATACAGGCGACAGCGGTCCATCTTGCGCCTGTTGCGGAAGTGCCCGCTGACGAGGCCAGGACCTACCAGCGAACAAAGCAGAAGTTTGACGAAGTGGAAAAGGCATGGCGTCAACTGGAGCCCTTCACATCAAGCTACCAGGGAGCGTTGGTCAATTGGCGACTGGGGGAACTGGCATTGAGGCGCATAGCGCTGATGAAAGATGCGCCTGATGAAGCGGTGCTTCAGCAGGTGCAAGAGGCGAACGATCGCCTGAAGCTCGGTTCAGATGCTATCGCGCGGGTGCTAGCGGATTTTTCTATATCTCGCCAGCAGCACAGGCATGCCGCAATGCTTCATCCGGCGCACCTGCCCCCACGCGATTACTATCGACAAGCACTGTTCACTGTTAACAGATTGCTGTGGCTGGTGGAAAAGAACAATGTCGCCACAGATCCAGGTGCGGCACGGGCTTTGGCGGACTATCTGCAAATAAACGCTTACGCCACCCCGCGCGACGAGCTGGAGCGAAGGCTTTACGTTCTGGCCCGTGAGCACGAGGCGACATCACTGGGCGACAATTTCAAGCTGGCGGTGGCGCTTTGTGAAGGTGATGCCGGTGACAGGGTTCTGCAACTGGCGGTTCTGGCTCGTGAGCAGGAGGTGTGGTGGCAAGATACTCAAGTAGAGGCTGCATTTGAGCTTGGACAGTTGCTGATGCAGAAACCTGAATTGGAGGCTATTGACGAAATCACCAAGCCTGAAGACTACTTTTACCGGGTGCTGGGAGGCCCCACGAATCCGTGGCACAATCTGGCGATGGACAGGCTCAGAATACTGGGGGCCAAGCGACACAAGGACCCATAGGGCTATTGTGCAGTATCTTTAGATGATGACAGGATTTACGATCTTGTCATGCCGACGCGGCGGGTCGATACTTCCTTGTACCCGTAACGGCGTTTTCCAAGGCAACGATAATCGCTTCGTGGAGTTCGGAGGTTCGGAAGACCGGTTTCATCAGCAGTTCATCTCCACCCTTCTGCCAGGCCTTCCACGCGATGTCGTATCGTTCCATTTGTCCGGTAAGCAGAATAGCGGGTCGCGGCTCCAATGCATACAGCGCCCCCAGTGCCTCATTGGCCAATTCACTGGACAGTATTACCAGGTCGGGTTGCCACCGTCTGGCGTGGTCAAGAGCCTCGTCTGTTCGATTTTCGCTGACCACGAGGTGGGCGCGTGATTCGAGATACGAAGCTGCCTGGCGATTGAACCGCCAATCCGGGTCCATGATAAGTACTTTGAGTGACATATCGTGTTCCTTGTCCTGCCGTAAAGAATGCTGTTGCAGTTAATTCTAGATATCGGCCATTTGGCCCGGGGACATGAGAATCAGCCGACCAGCATTCGCAAAACGTCAATCTCTGGAATTCTCGCAAAGATCAACCAGGCGATATTCACACCGGTTACGAAGTCGTACGGCAGGGTTTTTCTCGGCCAGCGCCACAACCGCAAGCGGACGGACCAGCCTCCCCGTCTGGGGTCAAGCACCGGCTGTTGCCCGCTTAATAAAGCCCTCGTGTAGAAGATCCTCCTCAACACAGTCAGGAAAGGCAGGACAGCCTGCTGCACCACCAGCGCCGGTATATTATAGGCGGCGGTAGCTATTAGAATGGCTGCGGATCTTTCGCCCCTTTGCCAATAACCAACCGAGCACTTTTCTATGAGGTCTTCTGCCCGGGCGCGGGTGTATGAGATCATCGCGGCGTTGAAGAACGAGAACATCGACAACAGGACAAATGTGACATTGCCCGGATCTTGAAATGCGTAAGCGGCGGCAATGCCGGCATATACGGCGAAATCGCTCCCCCTGTCCAGTGTGCTGTCGAGAAACGCGCCGAACGGACTCGACAAATTACCTATTCTGGCCACCGCACCATCAAGCATGTCGCACGCTGATGACAGCACAAGCAGCGCAACAGCCAGCAGCAGGTAGGCGTTGGGTTGGCTCGGATCAAGCGACCAGCCGAAACTGCTTGTCGCACCGATACCGTAGCAGACGCCGGCGCCCGCTGTCAGGACAATCCCCACAAGAGATAAGGTGTTCGGAGTGACGCGAAGACGTATCAGCACACGAGCCAAAGCGTCGCGAGCTGTGCCAAAAGCAAAACCAATTGCTCTACCTATCATAAGAAGAAATCATAGTGGGCTCAGGGGCGATCGGCAACACATCCATCAAGCGTTATTCGTTGAATGTGCACCGTACGTAGTAGTTTTATTGCCCAAAAACATCATAAACCGCCAATTTTGCTATCGTTATTCCTTGCCATTCACCGATACCAACTTTAGATTAATCTTTCAGGTCGGGCAGGTTTGCGGTAACTGTCCCTGATGACGGAATCATCATGTTTGCACCAAGGACGGTCAAAACTCTAATTGCCTTGTTTGTCGCCATGACAGGCGGCACAATGTTGCTGATGGCATTGGATACCGACCCCATCCAAGCGCCTGGAACCCACCTGGTGGCTGTCGCTGTAGCGGATGAAGCTGAACTGTCCGTGGTGACCCAGACCGACATGCCCCTGCGAAGATGGCACGGAGTCGTTGTGCATACTCTCGCCGAAGGTCAGGCAGCGCTCGACAGGTGCCATTTCATCATTGAACCCACCGCAAGCGGGGGAGTGACAATACGCAGCAATGGTTGGTGGATGAAGCAGCAGGCATCATCGCACGTACGTTCGCCCGGAGGAGAATGGAACACCAGCATCGGGGTGGGCCTGATGGGGGAATATTCGAGGCAGGCGCCCTCCAACGCACAGGTGCAGGCACTGATCAAACTTATCACGGATCTTCAGATACGATTCCGAATCCCGTCCTCCCGGGTATATCTCTACGGGGACATCAGTAGTCGAATTGCATCGCCGGGTCCGGCGTTTCCGGTGGCGTATTTCCAGGATGCGCTTGTCGACCCGCGGTAATTCTCAATGGCGTTCGTGACAGGTTTTTCGCAAGCTCGAATACAGCTTCAGACCCTGCAACGCGAAACGGTAACACCCTGCAACAAGTTTCGGGCGCCCGCCGATCAGAAGCCCCAGGCCGAATGCGCCGACTGCCATCCATGGAGCGGATTCCATAGATTGAGTTGACGCCGCTTGCGCCGCCTCCAAAAGTTGCTCTTTTGCCTGTTGGGTCTTCATCGTTTGTGTCGCGCCAGCAACAGGATCACAATACCCAGAAGCAGCGCTATGCCTCCAATAATCAGTCCCGCGGCTGCGGGGTTAAGCGCCCACGCCAATAGCAGGTACAGTGCCCACAAAACCAGCACCGCGCCCGTCACCACCAAAGCGATGGCAAGGAGGATCAAGCCCACCATCGTCGCTATACCTGCCACGCCGGCTTTAAGCGTTCGTCCCTCTGCTTCAAAGAAGTCCGCAACTGCCACCAGCAACCTGGCGAGTATCTCCATGTCACCTCCGCATGAGCAACTTTCCGACGATTACTCCACCGACGAAAGCCGCAATGGTTGACGCAAACGGCTTATGCTGCACGTGTTTTCGGGCCTGTTTGGCTGCCTGGCTGCCTTGCTCACGCGCAGAGTCGATGAAGTGATGCATCCTGTCCTGTGCCTGGCTGCTCCATCGTTTTGTCATACCTTCAAGTCTCATGGCTACGTCCCCCAAGCGGTTTCGGCTGTCGTTTGACACCGATCGCAACAATTGTTTAAGATCCGTTCGAAGCGCCTGAACGTCTTGCTTCAGGGCGTGCAATTCCCGCTTTCCGTCTTCGTTGACTGACTGTTGCTGTTCATAGTCCATTCCACAAGCTCCTTATGAGCCCAGGCGTGTGAACTCGCTTTGCTCTGGTACATTGTAGTCACCAATCGAACCCACCGTGGTAGCCGCAATGCTCATGGGCGTGCTCCTATACTTGTGTGCCAACCAATAGCCCGACGAGCCTGAACAGTCGGCACCAGGAAAGGAGCGAAAGATGAACGACCAGCTGCCGCCCACCGAACAACGTGTGGAACTTCAGACCGATGAGGAAATCAACCGCCAGATCCGCCAGCAGATCGAGGCGAACATCCTGTATTTCAGCGACAAGCTCGATCAGATCGAACAACGCCTCGAACACCTAGATCGCGAATGGGATATGGAACGCACACTCGAAGCGAATGCCTCGGCACTGGTATTTGTGGGGGCCATGCTCGGGCTGGTCAGCAGGAAGTTTCTACTGCTGCCGATAATCGTTGGTGGATTCCTGTTTCAGCATGCCTTGCAGGGGTGGTGTCCTCCGGTTGCGTTGTTCAGGCGCCTGGGGTTCCGCACGACCCGCGAAATCAACCAGGAAAGATATGCGCTCAAGGCTCTTCGTGGCGATTTCAGCGAGGATGAGCAGACCCAAGGCGATATGCGAGCAAGGGTACATAAGGCAATTGAAGCCGCCGCATGAGCAACTAGCTGCGGACATGTCTGCGACATCGCAATTTGATATGCCCTTATCCCCCGCCTACCATTTTGCGGATTTTACATTCATGAAAGGCGCCATAAGTGGGCAAGGGTGTTTTGATAACGGGTGGAGCGGGCTTTCTGGGCTCATACGTCGCGGAAGAACTATTGCGTCAAGGCTGGCGAGTGCGGGCCCTCGATAACCTTTGCCCGCAGGTGCATGGTATTCATGCCTCCAGGCCGGACTATCTGCATGAAGAAGTCGAACTGATGGTGGGGGATGTGCGAGACGCCGACGCCGTCACCAGAGCATGCGACCAAATGGATGCAGTCATTCACCTTGCCTCCGCGGTGGGGGTGGCACAAAGCATGTACCAGATTCGCGCATACAGCGACACCAACATCATGGGCACCGCTGTGCTTCTTGAAGAATTGACAAAAAGGAATATCCAGAAGCTGGTGGTCGCATCCAGTATGAGCATATATGGCGAGGGGCTTTATGCTGGGCCTGACGGCAGGACTCATGAACACGTCTGCCGAAAACCTGCTGATCTGCTGCGCGGCGATTTCGAGGTGAGGGACAACCAAGGCTTAAAACTCGAACCCCTTGCCACCCCCGAAACCAAGGCCCCGAGTCTTCAGAGCATCTACGCCTCGAACAAGCACGCGCAGGAAGCCATGTGCATGGCGTTCGGTAGAGGGTATGGAATCCCCACGTGCGCGCTGAGGTTCTGGAACGCCTACGGCCCCAGGCAGGCGCTGTCCAATCCCTACACGGGAGTCATGGCGATATTCGCATCGCGATTGCTTAACAACAAGCCGGCCGTGCTCTTTGAAGATGGGAGACAACAACGCGACTTCGTCAGCGCGCACGATATCGCCAGGGCATGCAGGCTGGCGCTGGAAGATCCACATTCGGTGGGAGAGGTCTTTAATGTCGCCAGCGGCAGGCCCATATCGATACTCGATATCGCACACCATATCGCCGGCGCAATGGGCAAAAAACATATACAGCCGGAAATCACCGGGCAATGTCGCGCCGGTGATATACGTAACTGCCTTTCCGACATCTCAAAGGCCAGGAGAATTCTGCATTACGAACCGCAGATCACATTGGAAGAGGGAATTCAGGAGCTTGCGGATTGGCTCAGAGGGCGATCCGCCATAGACCGATTGACGCACGCCAGGGCTGAACTGACGTCCAGGGGGTTGGCGATATGAATGTAGGCAAAGGATTTCAGCATCCTGATGAAGACTGCCACGAAGGCAGGATGGCGCGACTGGGCGTCGTCGAATGGTTCCGGGTGGGCGAGCACCAGCGAGTTCTCGAGGCGTTGGGCGACATCGAGACGCTGGGAATCACAAAGCTACGAACGGGCATATCCTGGGCGGACTGGCACAATGAGGGCGCTGCCGATTGGTACGACTGGTTCTTCTCAAAGATTCCAGACAATCTTGAAGTGCTGCCGTGCTTTCTGTGGACCCCGCCGTCGATGGGCATCGCCCCACGCAGCAACAGCCCTCCGCAGGATCCCAAATCCTACGCCGACTTCATTGACACAATCCTTACTCGATACGGGAAGCATTTTGAATGGGTCGAGCTCTGGAATGAGCCCAACAATATCAGCGAATGGGACTGGCGACTCGACCCGTCGTGGAAAATGTTCGCCAGAATGGTTGGAGGCGCCGCTTACTGGGCAAGGCGCAGAGGCTGGAAAACCGTTCTGGGCGGAATGAGCCCGATAGACGTTAACTGGCTGGGCATTATGTTCGTCCGAGGCGTCATGCCTTACATAGATGTCGTTGGAATACATGGTTTCCCTGATAGTTTCGATCCGCATTGGGACGGCTGGATCGAGCAGGTACGACGAGTGCGAGAGCGCCTCGACTCAAGCGGCCACGATGGTGAAATATGGATAACTGAAACAGGTTATTCCACGTGGAGTCATCAGGGTAGACGCCAGATCGAGATATTCCTCGACGCTCTCAACGCACCCGCACCCAGGGTCTACTGGTACAGCCTGCACGATCTTGACCCGACCTGCGAAACGGTGGACGGGTTTCACTGCAACGAGGCCGAGTACCACTTCGGCCTGAAACACGCAACCGGCAAACCCAAGCCACTGTTCAGGCTCATAGCATCCGGTATGGAATATCTGCACAAGCAGGCGTATCTCTGCCACGCCCAGCCGCGGCGAGGTAAGACCAAGCACGCGCTCATCACCGGTGGCGCGGGCTTCATCGGCACAAACCTTGCCCACCGCCTGATGTCCAATGGTCAGCGGGTCATAATATACGACAACCTTGCCCGACCCGGTGTCGAACGCAATATAGAATGGTTGCGACAGCGGCATGGGGAGCTTCTTGATGTTGTCATGGCCGATGTACGCGACCGGTGGGAGCTGGACCGCTGCGTCCGTTACGCGTCATCAGTCTTTCATCTGGCTGCACAGGTCGCCGTAACAACCAGCATATCTTCTCCACAGGACGATTTCGACGTGAACGCCCAGGGTACCCTGTGCATGCTCGAAGCATTACGAAACTGTCCCGAGCCACCCGGACTGCTTTTTACATCAACCAACAAAGTGTATGGCGCACTTAACGACATTCAACTTATGGAAGTGGGCGCAAGGTACGAACCCCGCGAACCACGTATGCGACGCAACGGGATTGACGAAAACCGCCCGCTTGATTTCCATAGTCCATATGGTTGCTCGAAGGGTTGTGCCGACCAGTATGTTCTAGATTACTGCCGAACCTTCGGCATATCCACCGTAGTGTTTCGGATGAGCTGCATCTATGGCCCACATCAACTGGGAACCGAAGACCAGGGTTGGCTGGCACACTTCCTGATGCGCACGGTGGAAGGTGGTGAGCTGACCATCTATGGCGACGGCAAGCAGGTGAGGGATGTGCTGTACGTCGATGAGCTGATAAATGCAATGCTTCTGGCAATGCAAAACTTGGGAGCCATAGGTGGAGAGGCATATAACATTGGAGGCGGACCGGCGAGCACTATAAGCCTGCTCGAACTGCTGGAGATGATTGAAGAGCTGCACGGGTGCGCCCCCAGGCTGATGCACCAGCCATGGCGCACCGGCGATCAGCGATATTACGTGTCGAATATCAACCGGTTCAGCGACGCCACCGGATGGAAACCATCCATCAGCGTCCACCAGGGTCTGCGACGGCTTTATGAGTGGCTCAACTCCAGCGGTCCTGTGAAAACAGTCGTTCCCGGTCATGAAATGAAACAGAAGATGCATCTGCCCCAAGCACCAAGTGCGACTCAAATGGGCGCCGCTTGATGGCGGTTGTTCCAACAGGGCCAAGCATCCACTGCCAATGCGGCACGGAGATACCATGTCGAACCATCAGTTTCATATGGTACGGATGTCGGCTGCCAGACTGGTTGCGCCGCGGACTATGATCGTAGAGCAGGTCCTCGCCGACGGGCCCAGCAAAGGCCAGGTGCGCGTCAGGCTCAGTGGTTGTGGAATCTGTGCGTCCAACATCCCATCCTGGCAAGGACGGGATTGGTTCACGTACCCCATGGCGCCGGGATGGTTGGGGCATGAGGGCTGGGGGGTGATCGACGCCACCGGGTCTGAAGTGAAAGGGCTTAGGGTCGGCGACTATGTAACGCTGCTTTCCAGCAACGCGTACGCCGAATATGACATTGCCCCCGCCAGAAATGTCGTGCTTCTGCCGGGCGAACTACAGGACAAACCATTCCCCGGCGAACCACTCGGTTGCGCTATGAACATCTTCAGACGCAGCGGAATTCGTTCAGGCCAGATCGTCGCAATTGTGGGTGTGGGTTTTCTGGGGTCGGTGTTGACGCAGTTGGCAGTAAACAACGGTGCGGAGGTAATAGCCATATCACGCAGAAGGTTTTCACGTGAGGTTGCCCGTCGCATGGGCGCCAGGCACGCTCTGGAAATGAGCGACCACAACGCGATCATCGAGAGCGTCCGCAACATCACGCCGAACCTCTGTGACGTAGTGATCGAATGTGCAGGCGAACAGTGGCCGCTGGACATCGCCGGCGAACTGTGCCGGGTTCGTGGCAGGCTGGTCGTGGCGGGATATCACCAAGATTCCCCCAGGCAGGTCAACATGCAGATGTGGAACTGGCGGGGGATTGACGTCATAAACGCCCACGAACGAGACCCACGACGATATATGCGAGGCATCAGGCAGGCGGTGTCGGCAGTCGTGCAGGGGCAGCTAGATCCGTGTAGCCTGTTCACTCACCACTGGAGACTCAAACAACTCCCGCGGGCAATGGAAATGATGGAACACCGCCCTGATGGTTTCGTGAAGGGCGTGATCATCATGCCCCCAATGGAGCGAACATGAACATCCTAATGACAGCTGACACGGTTGGGGGAGTCTGGCAATATGCGATGGAGTTGATGACATCGCTGGAGGTCAAGGGATACTCATTCTCTCTTGCAACAATGGGTCCCCCGCCTGACGATTCGCAGCTTGAGCAGTTGAACAGGATTTCAAACGTCACGCTTCATGTCGGCGACTTCAAACTCGAATGGATGGCTTCGCCCTGGCTGGATGTCGCAAAGGCGGGCGATTGGCTGATGAACCTCGCCATTGAGGTCAAGCCTGACGTGGTTCATCTGAACGGTTACACGCACGCCAGTCTTGCTTGGAACTGTCCCGTGCTAGTCGTGGGTCATTCCTGCGTTCTTTCGTGGTGGCGGGCGGTGAAAGGTTGCCCCGCCGGAGATATGTTCGAGCAATACCGCATCGCTGTGGCGCGAGGGTTGGCCAGTGCCGACATGGTTGTCGCCCCCTCAAAGGCAATGCTTGACCAGCTTCAACTGTGTTATGGACCACTCATGCGGACTCGCGTGATATATAACGCCCGGTGCAAGTCATTCAAACCTGCCCCCAAAGAGGAGTTCATATTCTCTGCGGGTAGAATCTGGGACGAGGCGAAAAACATCAAGGCCCTTTGTGAAGCCGCCCCGGATCTTGATTGGCCTGTCTATATAGCAGGTCCGGATGTCAACGAGCAAGGTCAGGCCTGTGAGCATGAGAACGTCAAATACCTGGGCAATCTTGATCAGGACGCGCTGGTGGGATGGATGTCCCGGGCAGCGGTTTACGCGCTGCCTGCTTATTACGAACCATTCGGGTTGACCGTGCTGGAGGCGGCAATGTCCGGCTGCGCGCTTGTGCTGGGCGATATTCAATCTTTGCGCGAGATCTGGGGCGATGCCGCTGCCTATGTGCCGCCTGGTGACGTGAGAGAGCTTGTCTTCGCCCTGCGTTATCTTCAGCGCGACCCATCCGTCCGCAGGTCGCTGGCAGCCAGAGCTTACCGGCGCGCGTTGTCATACAGGCCCGACCGACTGGGCAGGGAATACGACAGGGCGTATCGGGATCTGGCGAAAAAAGCTGACGCGACCAGATTCGTTCTACCCGTACAGACGCATGATCAGAGGCTGGACGAACATCGTCGAAGTGCGTGAACAAAAATAATATGCCGCTGGGGAACGCCTTGGCGTCCCCGGGGGCCTGATGAGTTGCTGGAGAATCGATGCGTATAATAATGTTCTATCATTCGTTGCTTTCGGACTGGAACCATGGAAACGCGCATTTTCTGCGCGGCGTCGCAACCGAACTTATGGTTCGTGGACATGACGTGGTCGTCTATGAGCCTGGGGGCGGGTGGAGTCTTCAGAATCTTCTTTCGGAGCACGGCCGGGAACCGCTCGATCGTTTCGCCCAGACATACCCCATGCTCAAGAGCGCAACGTACAATCCCAGACGCGTCAATCTCACGCGAATACTCAGCGGTACGGATCTCGTTCTGGTTCACGAGTGGAATGAGCCCAATCTTATTCGGCGAATTGGCGAGCATCGCAGCAAAGGCGGGTTCAAGCTGCTGTTTCATGACACCCATCACCGCCTTGCAAGCGACCCGAGGTCCATTCTTGGGCTTGATCTTCGCAACTATGACGGCGTGCTGGCGTTTGGGTCTGTGCTGCGGGATATGTACGCCCGCAATGGTTGGGTCGGAAAGGCGTGGACCTGGCACGAGGCGGCGGACACGCGGATCTTTCGCCCCTTGCCCAGAAAAAAACGCGAGGGCGAAGTCGTCTGGATAGGCAACTGGGGCGATGAAGAACGCACTGCCGAGCTGAAGGAGTATCTTATCGAGCCTGTCAAAGACCTGGGGCTCGGCGCAACCGTCTATGGCGTACGGTATCCAAAGACAGCCAGGGCATGCCTCAAACGCGCGGGCATCGACTACCGGGGGTGGTTGGCGAACTTTGATGTGCCTGACGTGTTCAGCCGATACGCGTTCACTGTGCATGTGCCTCGTCGGGCTTATGCCAACCAACTTCTCGGCATCCCCACCATCAGGCCATTCGAGGCGATGGCGAGTGGTATTCCGCTCATCTGCGCGCCTTGGCAGGACACCGAAGGACTATTCCAGGCGGGGCGGGATTATCTGCTCGCACGTACCGGCCAGGAGATGCGCCGCTGCATGAGAGCGCTGCTTGATGATCGCCACTTGGGACGGGAACTGGCGCGAAACGCCAGACGAACGATTTTAACAAGGCACACATGTGCCCATCGGGTGGAGGAACTACTGGAAATCTACAGAAAACTGCGGGGCGCATCCCAGAAGCGACGGGCGGCGCGATCTGCCTGAGGGATGCCTGGAGCGACACAATGAAGGCGCCACTTAGAATAGCTTTCTTTGGATCAAGCCTTGTTTCAGCCTGGTGGAACGGGGCAGCAACGTACTATCGCGGTATTCTCAAGGCGTTACACGAGCGCGGCCATCAAGTGACCTTTTTCGAGCCAGATGCCTTCGATCGGCAACACCACCGTGACATTGATGATCCGCCATATGCGCGCGTGGTCGTTTATCGCCCCGATACCGCAGGAGCCGATGAGGCGTTGGAACAGGCGTGCAATTCTGACATAGTGATCAAGGCCAGCGGCGTAGGAGTGCTGGATGAATACCTGGACGAGGCGGTGGCGAATCTTGGAGGCAGCAGGATATGCGCATTCTGGGACGTCGACGCACCCGCGACTCTCGAGCGCGTCGAAACCCGTCCCGATGACCCATTCGCGCGGCTTGTCCCGCGATTTGACATAATCTTTACCTACGGTGGCGGCTGGCCGGTGATGCAGGCATATCACACTCTCGGCGCACGGATATGCCATCCGATCTACAATGCGCTCGACCCAGCGACGCACTTCCCCGTCGCTGCCAGGTCGGAAGTGAAGTGCGATCTGCTGTTCATAGGCAATCGTCTTCCGGATCGGGAACTCC
>CAZWAT010000005.1:0-34926 GCA_964632015.1 uncultured Planctomycetaceae bacterium | reverse complement strand
GCTACCGCAAAGGTGAAGTAATGTCGATCGAAGGGGCGGCCCATGCTCGCCTGATGGATAGAAGCCACAGCCATTCACGTGACGGATTACGGATGGCTAATGTTGTCAATCTTAAGCTTGTTTCACCGTACTTTGTTCACGCCCGAAGCGATGCCGCATTGTATGAAGGCGCTCCGAACGAGCGACCGGAACGGCTGGAGCGCGTGGAGTGGATGAAAACCAGGCTTGGCTCAAAAGGCATTTCGTGGCACAAGCATCTTATTCCATCGTCTGTTCGGTGGATTGAGTGGGACCGTCTTGCTCCCGATCAGATTGTTGATGCGATGCGTCAGCTTCATGATGATGCGATACTGTTGAGCTATTTCTGGGGTGGATATCCAGCCCCCAACTTACCGGCCATGGGTGTGCAGCGCACTTTTGAGACAATGCCCGAGCTGATTTCATTGGTTCGCCAGGGGTGGCAGGCATCGCCAAAAGTGCAGGCTGCTGGAAGGGTTTTGGTTACCCGATATGGCAGCGGTGTGGGTGCTCGGATTGTTGTCATTAATCCAACTTACGAACTACAGGAGGCCCGTCTTCTCGCCTATGCCGAGGATTGGCGGCAGTGTTCGCCGATCTTCCTACGCGAAGACAGCGAGGCTCTCGTGAGCGTGTTGTCAGCACAAGGGGCTCAGGCTGTCATCAATGTCCCTGCCAAGGAAGTGGTGACGCTGCGTGTGGCGGGGGCGGTTGAAGCGAGTTCCCTTAGTGACCAACAGCCCTTGCACATCACATCCGAGCTCAGAACTGACAAGCCGGGTGTAAGAACCTACTCATTATCCGCGTCCACAGAGGCATTGGCCCCGCTGAAGGTTTATCTGCATCATGTTGAGAATGCAGTTGAAACACGACTCGTTCAACTTGGCACGACGCAGACGATGACACCTTCCATCGAAAATGATGCGATCTTTGAAGCGCAATTGCGTGTTGCGGATTGGGCGGTTGATTACCAATCTCCCAACGAGAACATCCGGCTGGGCAGGATATACATAGATCACGTGTTGGATGTCGCCTTGCGTACCTCGGTCTGTGAACTCGAATCGTTGAAACTTATCAATATTCAGCAGGATGATGCCTGGCAGCCATGGAGCGTGGTTGTTGACAACAACGCATCGGACAAAGTTCTGGCTGCGGCAAAACAGATTGTGGACTGGTCGGTTGCTACGTCGCATTCTCTCACTGGTCAGGCATATGCACCGGAGCTGGTACGCCAGTCGGATGGGGTTTCCGGCAATAGATCGGTTTACATACACGTCGTCAAGGAAGCCGACATTGCCCCACATATGGCAAAAGTGGAACTAAAGGATGGAACACTCGTCATTGCTGGGCAAGACGAAAACAGTATTGCGAATGCCATCGTTGGTCTGTTGCGAATTATGGACACGGTGTACCCATATTACGGCAAGCTGCCGTCGAAGGACCCTTATCTCAAGGCTTGTGGACTGGCGGGGAACGTTCTGGAACGCAAACCCCCGGTGCATGTCACTGGACCGACGTTGGAAGAGTGGTTAATCAGGTCAAGGTTGATGGACAGCAAAAAGTGAAAGGTGAATAATGCCCAAGCACAGGAATTCGCAGGCGTTTACGCTGATCGAGCTGCTGGTGGTGATTGCCATAATCGCCTTATTGATCTCAATATTGTTGCCCTCCCTTCAAAAAGCCAAGGGGCTTGCCCAGGCGGTTGTGTGCTCAGCTAATATGCGAAACGTTGGCATTGCCCTGCACCAATACGCTCATGACAATGATGATTATGTAATCGCACGAATCATTGGCGCGAACGAGGAGGAGAATCGATACTGGATGACGTTTATTGCTGAAGACTGCGAATACCTGGAGAAGGGCGACACGTATTTCTGTCCTTCGTCAGAGATTCCCACATATGTAGACAGCGAAAGATACGACAAGTCCTGGAATACATGGCGTGTGGAGACCTTCGGGATGCGTCACTGGCGGGTTCCGAGGAAGCCTTTCGATACTTACAAGAGAATGTCAGATGTGGTAGATCAATCCGGCTTCTGGTTGCTGGCCGACAGCTACCATCTAACTCGCCAGGTGCCCGCATACTACATATCAACAACAAGTGCCGAGTATTGCGCCTATATGAGACACTCTGACCAGGCTAACACTTTCTACATGGATGGTCATATGGGCAGAAATGACCACGTGTATTTTGCTGAAATACATGAAAGTCAAGGCGAGTACAGTGACGACAAGCCATACTATGTTGAAAGTCCCATAAACTAGGAATAGTTACCTGGGTTAGCTTCGCCTCTTGCAGTGGCGGCGCGGCGGGTCGCCGAAATGCGATTTGTAAGCGCGGATGAAGCTCTGGGAGGTGGAGTATCCACAGCATGAAGCAACCTCCTTGACGGTCAGTTCGCCCGACGCGATCAGCTCATGGGCGTGTTGAAGCCTGAGCCTGTTGAACAATTCGTACGGAGCGCAGCCGATCATGCCGCGAAAAAGCTTTGTGAATGAACGACGAGACATGGCGGCCTGTTCGGCAAGGGCGCTAATACCCGGAAACCTGAACGGTGGAGTCTGAAATCTATCCAACATTCTTTTGAGCGCTTCGGCAGGCGTCTGGTGTTGGGGCAATGTCGCCTTGCGCCTGGGCGATGAGTCGCCGTCAGATGCATGCGACACCATGTCTATCAATTCCGCATAGAGCTGTGCAAACAGGCCTACCAGTCGCAGGTCGCGTGTTTCGAGGCGTGACCCGACATGGTCCCGACGCATTCGTCGGATCAATTGTTCAATGCGCCGCTGAGAATGCCCAAGCGGGATGACTTCGGGAAGTTCCCGTATCACCGCACCTGAAACCTCAACATGCACAAAGAAGGCTTTGTAAGGATTTTTGCGGGTCGCGCGAAAGCGGTGTGCAATGCCGGGATACAGCATATATATGAACCCCGGTCGAAAGCGATGAACCTCGTCTTCGCAATAGATAAACCCTGAGCCGGACTCGCAGTAACCGATGTGAAGCATGTTCGGGTGCAGGTGTACGTTGGTGTCGATTCCCGAAACGGGCTGCTGAATGTTCACCGAAACCACTCGCACGCCCCTTTTAAGCCGACCCTGAAGTGTTGCGTCGGCGGCGTTCTGAAGCGTGGTGTACATGTGGTTTATCCTTGGGCCTTATTGGACCGGCTGCCCGATCTGATACCTATTATACCCGATGGGCTACTTGTTGCACGTTCAATTCGGGGTATGATCGAGCGTGAATAAGGTCAATCATCAGGAGATTGGAATGTCCACTTCAGCATGCAACAACGAGCAATGGGCCAAACGTCAGCTGGCCGTCATGCCATGGGGATCGAGCACCTGTTCCAAGGCGGCGAAGTATGGACCTGAGGAGCCCAATGTCATCGTGCGGGGCAAGGGCTGTCGGGTGTGGGATGCGGACGGTCGGGAGTTCATAGACTTTCGCAACGGGCTGGGGCCCGTGACGCTGGGATACGCGTTTCCCGAAGTGAACAAGGCCATGATGGAGCAGATGGAGCATGGTTCGCTGTATGGGCATCCGCACACACTGGAATGCGAAGTTGCCGAGATGCTTACGGAGGTAATTCCATGTGCTCAGAAGGTGCGTTTTCTAAAGACCGGCGGCGAGGCGGTTGCCGCCTGCATCAGGCTTGCCAGGGCTTACACCAATCGTGATAGGATAATACAGGTCGGTTACAATGGTTGGTTGAACTCTTTGGCTGTGGGTGGACTTAGCTTGCCCGGTGTCGCATCCTCCGCTGGGCCAAGGGGTGTACCCGAAGCGCTGAGCAGGCTTCATCACGGGGCGGTCTGGGGCAAGCTCGAACAGGTCGAACGATATTTTGAGGAGTATCCCCAACAAATTGCCGCCGTGGTGATATCGGCTGGTTATCCAGACATGGAACTGGGCAAAACATATCTGCCGGCATTGCAGGAACTGGTCCACCGCAACGGCGCGCTGTTGGTGTTCGACGAAATAGTAACCGGTTTTCGCATAACGATTGGTGGCGTGCAGGAGCACTTCAAAGTTACGCCTGATCTGGCTGTGTTCGCCAAGGGAATAGCCAACGGCATGCCGCTGTCAACGTATTGCGGTCGGGCGGAGGTGATGGATCTTTTGCAGGAGGTCATCGTATCGTCCACTTATGGTGGTGAAGCGGTCACGTTAGCGGCGGCCCGTGCCTGCATTGAGTTTTATAAGAACCACGGCGTGATTGAACATCTATGGCGTGTGGGCGAGATGATGTGGAGCGGCGCGAACAAATTGTTCGAAAAGCACAAACTGCCACTGCGGATGAAGGGCTTCTGGCCGTGCGCGACAATTACCGCCCAACCTGAGGCGCCAAGGGAACTGATGCCGAAATTCTTTCGAGCTGCATACACCAATCGTGTAAGCCTGTACGGTACGAGCTATGTCAACTTCAGCCACAAGCCCGCCGACGTGCAGGAGGCGCTCGAACGCCTGAATCGTGCGTGCGAACAGGTTGCCAAGCAGGGATGAGTTAATGAGAAAGTCGATAGGCGACATGCCCCGGATCATAGACTCTCACACCCACATCTGGCTGACGCAGGCGCGCGAGCACAGGCGAATGCTTCACGAGGCAGTCGAGCAGGTGCCGTTGAGGGCCATTTGGGTGTCGGGGCTGAAGGACGATTACCCAGACAACGCTACGGTCGCTGCGATAAATGACGAGGTGGCGGTATTCCTGCGTGAGTGTTCTTGTGCACGTGGGTTTGCTTATCTCAATCCTCGGCACGGCGAGGCGGCGTTAGATGAATTGCGGCGTAGCATCGACCTGGGATTTGTGGGCGTGAAACTGTGGACAGCGACCTTGGCTGACGATCCGCTGAATTTTCCAATATTCGAGGCAGCCATTGAGAACAGTATGCCGGTGCTGCTGCACACTTTTGACAAGACAGTTGGTCAACATCCCCACGAGTCGCGTGCACACAACGTCGCCGCTGCGGCGGAGCGGTATCCCGAATGCACCTTTATCATGGCGCATATTTCAGGCAAGTTTATAATCGGCAGCGGGGCAGCCCAGCCGCACCCAAACCTTTATGTCGACATCTGCGGATCCTTCGGTGAACGTGGAATGGTCGATCATGCGGTGAAGACGCTCGGGGCACGGCGGGTTCTTTTTGGTACCGACATGCCCGCATCTGATATCTACCACAACCTCGGAAAGGTGCTGGGGGCGAATCTGACCGCCGACGAGCGGGAACTCATCTTATGGAAGAATGCACAAAAGATACTGAAATAGGCCTTGGCACGGTGGCTGACGCAACCGTGTTCGTAGGCGATTACCCATTCAGTGGCGAAGCGTCGGCCGATTGGCAACAGACCTGTGCGGGTCTCCAGCGGGCCGGCATTGAAAAGGGTATCGTATCGCCGATAGAGGCGGTCTTCAGGGAAGACTTCGACCAGGTTGAATCACAGCTTTGCGATGCCCTGTCGAATCTACCTCAGTGGCGGGTCTTCAAGACGATCAACCCTTTGCAACCGTGGTGGCGGGGGCAGATGCGGATGAAAGACCACCCCTTCGCGGGGATCCGGCTATTTGCGCTCTATCACGGTTATTCACTGTCTTCTCCACTGGCGATGGAAGTGTTCGACTTCGCGAGGGAACACGCCTTGCCGGTTCAGGTATTCTGCCGCATGCAGGACAGACGAATGCAGTATGGACACCTTGCGACAGAGGTCTCCATGGAAGAAGTGCATGACGTGCTAACTCTTGGGCAAAAGGGTAATACCGTCCTGCTGTCGGGATTAGGCGCAGGCCAGATAAACCAACTGGTCACCACCACTCAGGTTCCGCCAAACGTGTTCTTTGACACATCGCGTCTGCAAGGCGCATGGAAAACCTTTGAAATGCTCGGGGCAGAGACGATCGCAAAGCATTTGGTATTCGGCTCGCTTTGGCCGATCAACTGCCCAGAGTGTCCGTTGACGCAGATAAAGTACGCCAAGCTGGGTTCATGTGTGCGCGACGCGGTTGTTCGCGGCAACTTTGAGCGTTTTATTATGTGTGATCTGCGCGGCCCCCAAGGCCCGGCGAAATGTTGAATATGAACTGGCCTGTTTCAGCATTGGCAAAGATTGTGGTGATTTGCCGGGGTCCTGTGCTGTGATGTTTTCGGGCGATTGTCGGGTTTGTTCATATATCACACATGCAATGCCGCCCTCACACTTTCTCGCGGTTCCATTCTTTTTCGGTGTCGGCAAAGATTGTGGTGATTTCGCCGGGGTCCTGTGCCTGTGACATTTTCAGGCGATTTTCGGGTTCGTTCATGAACCGGGCGATTCTTGCAAGTATGGGCAGGTAGACCTCGTAGCTTTCTTTTGGCGTGAGCAGCAGGAACAAGAAGCGCGCGTTTTCCCCGTTGGCTTTTCCAAAGGGGATTCCCTCCCGCAAAACGCCCAGCATGCCAACAAGTCCGCGGAAGCCTGGTATCGCGGCATGGGGAATGGCGGTTTCGTGTCCGATGTAGGTTGTTCCCGCTTGTTCGCGGGCCAAGACGGCGTTGACAATTTCGTCTCGACGGACGGCAGGCACCTGCCGATCTTCGATGAGCGAATCGACGAGCAACCCGACGGCTGAGAGTTTATCACTTGCGTTCAGGTTGATTTTAACTGTGCGCTCCCAGAAGACGTCTGTCAGCGCGGCCGGTCGGCCTCGGTTGGTAAGCACCATGACCACCGGACCGGAAGACCCGGCCCCAACGCGACTTGGTATGGATACCGACGCGTGATTCTCCATCAACCACTGACTTGACCCGCCGATCACGATAAGGTCCCCACCATGTGAGGAACCGGTGATTTCCTCGGCGACGTCATTTCCAAGGCGAATCTTAATGGGCATGTCCACGTTGGCAACGTCAACGTAGAGACGTGCGGCGTTGCGAATCTGTCTGCACCGGTGTTTGAGATCGGCCCGTTTCAGCCAGAAGTCGTCGCCTGGTTGAACGACGCGAAGCACCTGCGCCCTGAGTGCCCACGCTTTTGCCAGCGCGTCGGCGACGCGGATTCCCTCCAGCGCGTGCGCTCCCCCTCCGGCAGGGACCACCACTCGTCGAAGCGTGGTGTCACGATGTTTGATAAGCACCCCCGTCACGTCGATGTCCTTCACGACGCGGGCGAATACGGCGACATTCACATCGCCGTCGGGCCACTGGGCGATCATCATGTCGAAGGGCCAGTCGCGTGCAACGTTCTGAATATTAGTCGCCAGGTCCTTGCCGCCCGGCATCTCTCGCACCGCGAGTACTCCTTTGTCGTCATCCAAGGGAAGTTCGACGCGACAGCAAGTTGTTTTGCTATCCTGCGGGAGGTAATCGCGGAGTACGCCTACCTGGGCTGACTGCAATTGGGACAGGGCTTGAGCGTATGCAGCAAGATATCGTTCCTGGCGGGGCTCGGTGAGCACCACCAGAATACGATATACACTGACAAACGATGGGTCGTCCTCCCCCTTCCCCTGATGCTCATACGCTGCGAGAGTCATCACGCAATCTCCTGTTGGCGTTTCATCATCGGTGCGGCGGAGCCTGCACCATATACTATCAGATCATCAAATCATCCTCGAAGCGTTTTGCCCATCGAGGACGTCGGAAACAACTATCTGTGTCGGTGTTTCGGCGTCGAGGCTTGCGAGATAACCCTCCACCGACTCACGAATCCTCTGTTCGAGGATATTTCTGTCGTTAGCACTGGCAAAGCAGCCCGGCAGAGTCGGGCAATGAGCGACATATCGTCCATCGCGCATCATCCTGACTGATACCGACAGCTTCATGTCTGCCTCCTGATGCTCAATCCATCACGATGCCGCATACCCGGCCGATTGTCTGTCGGTGGAATCATCCTTCAATCCCGCCGTAAGAATGTTGCGAGCGTCCTCAACGTGCAGCGAGACAATCTGGCCGTCACTGTCTCCGGGTGGAGTTTCCAGAATGACCCATCCGTCGTACATCACCGAGCGCAGCGCGAACATGACGGCATCAAAGCGAACGTCTCCGCGACCGAGTCGCAAAGAATAATCGGGCGGCTGGGTGGAGAGGTTCACATCTCTGAAATGCACCTGCGCTATGCGGTCAGCGCCGAGATTGCGGATCATGCCGATAGAATCGTGGTGCTCGATCGCGGCGTCAGCAGTGTCAAAACAGAACTTCACATTATCCCGATCAATAGCGGTCAACAGGTCGCGCACCTGCTCATAACCCATCGGGCCTTCCACGGCAATTGACACGCCAGACTTGTGTGTGGCGTCGCTAAGCGAACGCAGATACGTCACTGCCGATTCCTGATGCTGTGTCGTGCGGATGCCATTGGGCCCGACCAGCGGCAGGATGACCACCGGCGCGTCAAGGATGGCAGCGACTCCAATGGCCCGACGTATAAGGTTTCTCGCCACCTGGCATTTGTCCGCGTCACCTACCAGGAACGGCATGTCCGATAGAAATCCAAGATGCATGCCAGAAACCGCAACCTTGTTTCGCTTGGAGAGGTTGGCGATCTGCTTTGTATACTCGGCGCTGTTAAACGCGTCGGTATCAGGCGGGACGGGATAGCACAGATTCAACCCCTCCACACCTGCCTGTTTGCACAGTCGCCAGTTGTCCTGGGGTGTCTGCAATCCCAGTGATGTTTCCTGAATGCCGAGTCTCATATCACACTTCCTTTCAGGGTGCGTGCGATTGGGTCGTCAACATATCCCATACAGGTTGGCAAGGTTGAGGCATGGCTCAACCAGCCGACACCGTCCAAAGTACAAGCAAGCCAATACCAATCGTGTGGGCTGGGGATATCGGGCACTCGCTCAGCGCGCAACGCCAGCCCAAACCAAGGCCGCCGAAAAGGCCTGTGGCGGATCAATCAGATAAGGGGATTACGAATGACGAACGCCATCAAGGCCTTGCGGCAGCACAGGATGTATGGCCGCTGATGCTGGATAAAGAATTGCGAGCCTTAATGTGAAAGCGATCGTACATTTTCTCTTCTCTGGGAAAGCTCATAAATATATACGAGATGCGGGTGCGAAAGTCAAGCTCGCTTGAAGGGTCTGGAGGTGTTGGTGAAAAGCGTCCCGTCCAAGTTCAAATAGCGTGGGTAAGAACGATCACATGGTGTTCGGGATACATCACTGCTCTTTCCCAAACGCATTCTACAGTATGTGCATGGATCATGCACCCAGCAGGCAACTAATCGAATGAACTACCGGCGGTGCCTACTCCCCTGCCAGCGCCTCCTGCAAGGCCAGCACGGAGTAGCAGGTCGCAAGGACGGGGTTTCCTTCCCACCATCTGTCGGCGTTGTTGACCCAACTGCCGTCGTCATTCACCTGTTCGGCAAGGGCGTCGATGAGTTCGTGCCTCCAATTGTGTTCAACGCCGGAGGTATCGACAACGATCGGTTCGCCCCACGTGCGAAGTGCTTTGGCGAAGACGTGGTAGTAATAGAACAATCCCGCCCGCGATTGTGCCTGTGGCATGTTGGGGTTGCTGTCCAGCCGCCAGTATCGGCGGATCCACGCGAACGCAGCCCTTATTCGCGGGTCTTCCCGTTCGACCCCGGCGTACAGCAGCGACTTGAACCCGCTGTATGTCATCGAGCCGTAGCTTCGCCCTGCGTGCTGTCCGCGCGGGCCTGAACCGGGAAACGTGTAGACGAATCCACCGTCGTTGTCTCCTTCGCGGGCCCAGGTCATGGGGTTCGTTTCGGAATTGTTCTGAAGGCGGGTAATGAAGGCGGCTGCCCTTTGCATTGCGGGGTCATCTTCGTCCACGCCCGCTTCGTGAAGCGCTTCCATCCACATTCCCACGTTGCTGAGGTCTGGTCGGTTGGGGCCTGCGCCGTAAGAAACCCCGCCGACGGTCGGATCGTCCTCGGGTATAGGCCCGTCGGATGACTGTGCCCCGGGTACGATCTGAAGACCTTTAAGATATGCGATGAGGCCTCGGGTGGTGTCTTCGTATCGTGGACTTCTTGCCGCGGCGAACGCCATCAGCGCCACTGCCGACGTGTAACTGGTGTTTCCTTCTCGGGGGTTGTAGATGCCTCCGTCCGCCTGGCGATACTTCAACAGCACATCGAAGGCTTGTCGTACTGCGGGGTGATCGGGGCCGTAGTCTGGATGCTGTACGAGTGTCTTGAGCACCATGGACGTAATCGCGGGCACAGCCTGACCTCTCCCGGCGGACCAGGCACCCTGTTCGTCTCGTTGGGTCAACAGGTAGGCGACGCCGTTGTCAGTCAGCTTTCGGGCGGTGGCGAGATGCTCTGCGTCGATCGTGGCGTTCTGGGCCAGGCAGAGATCGCCGCTCAATAATGCCGCCGACAACACCAGGGTAATGACGAAACTTTTGCGGTTCATGTGATGTCCTTTCGTTTCTACTGGATGCTGAAGTCGGGCCAGTCGCCCAGGCTGTTTTCTTCGCCCGCGGTCTGCACTGCGCCAACTCCAAATGGATAATAACACTTGTACATCTGTGGAACCGATCCTTCTATGTTCCATGACTCGTTCGGCGCGAGGTCGTGGCCATCGTTAAAAACGTCGATATCTATTCTTATCGCCCCGGCATGTCCGTCGAGATAGGCGGCGTTGGAAATATTCCCCTCGTGGCGAAAAGTCATGCTTCCCATCGAATCGGCCTGTGGCTTGACGACGGCGTATGGAGGCGAGGATTCGTGCGGGTTGTTCTGCCAATCGGCCCACACCATGAGTTTGTCTGGCCTGCCGGAGATACTGTCGCGATTGACCCAGAATTCCATAGGCCCGTATCGCGTCTGGCGGGCGCTGCACGAGAGCATGTTCTCGTTGCAGCCGATGCTGACGACTCCGTCCTCATACTGCGAGAAGATCCCAAGCCTGCCCAGCGACTCGGTGGACTGGTCTTCGGGACATCTGCCTACTTCGTCGGGCAGGTTGGAGCTTCCCCAGTATCTGGGAATGCCAACCTCCGGGTCGAGATGCCTGTAAGAGTCCATCATGAAGCCGTTGTTGGATGCGGCGTACATTTCGGACGCCAGGCCGTAACCTCTCACAAGTGTAAGGCACACTGTTCGGCGGGCGATGCGACGGGCCTTGTGAAGAGAGGGCAGCAGCACGCTCACGAGCAGTGACAGAATCCCGATGACCACCAGCAGCTCTATCAGCGTGAACGCAGCCGATGATGTTGTCTTCGCCTGGCGCATCACTTATTCATAGCCCCTTCCCTGTTGAAGCAGTACCGAGGGCCTGCGCAGAGCGATGACCATCGCCGGCCAAAAGCTCGCGACGAGGCAAAGCACCACTGTGCCCACCAGTCCGATTGCGACACGTGACCATGGGATCACAAGCGACGCACTGACGCCCCAGAAGCTCGAACTGACATGAATGCCCGTCCACGCCACCAGCAGGGCGAAGAGCATGCTTACCGTGCACGCCAGCATCGCTATCAGCAGGCCCGTGGAAAGGACTATCGCCAGCAGGTTGAGCCTTGTCATGCCCAGGCTACGGTATATGCCCATTTCCCAAGAGCGAACGCGGATAGACGATATCATTGCCGCCGCGACCGCCAGCGTCGAAAGCCCCAGCGCCATGAACGGATAGATCATCATGCTTTCGATGATGCCATTGGCTCTGCGGAGTATGGCGCCGGTCATGGCGCGGGTATCGGTGACGCGTGCGTAGTATCTACCTACCTCGCCTGAAGGGTTGACAATCGCAAGCACGGGCTCTTCGAGCGACTTCGCAGGCGTCTGCGGGTCGAGATCGAACCAGATTGTCTTGTAATTGCTCGATGGATACACCCGTAGGGCCTGTGCACGCGGAACAATTACCATCGCCCCTACGCGTTCCATGCCTCGCCTCATCTGCGACGCTTTCGTCAGCAACTGCCAGCCGGGCATCTCGATTACTCCGGCGATTGTGTAGCTGATGTGCGAGGGGGTATCGTCGGCTGAGGTGTCCAGCACTATCGTCTTGCCGACGTCATATTGCTCAGGCGCGCGGGTATAGAGGCTGTCGGTGATGATGCAGGCGTTGCCCGATTCGAGCATCTTGTAAGCATCGCTGGCGTTGCCGCGCACGAAGGACGCCTTGATCATGCCATCGGTCTGTCCGAACATTTCCTCCGGATCAACCCCTGCGAAGATGACCGTCCGGCTGAAGATTCCCCCTACCCGCACGTGCGGCGGAAGGTTGGCGAGCTGGGGGTGTTGAAGGATCATTGGCACGACTTTTTGAACGCCGGGAATGGTGCGTACCTGTTCAGTCTTGTCGGGCGGAATTCCATCGGGCTTGATGGTGACCACCGCGTCGGGGCTGCGCTGCGTGACGAGGAACGGCCTGAGCATCGACTGTCCCCATATCTGGATGGTGAGGTACAACCCAAGCGCGACCATCATCGCGGTGGCACAGCCGACGGTTCGCCACATCGAAGCGCTGAGCTGACGCGACAGCAGGCGACGATCAAGACCCGTTACCCGCGATGCAAGCGGCGCGAATATCTTTTCGCAAATCACCACGAGTGCGGGCATGATGAGGGCGAAACCAACTATCGCCGCCAGGCAACTCACAGGCAGACCAATCGTGGTGCGAGCAGGCTCGCCAAGCAGGTCGGTCATCGTCACAACCGGATTGCTGGCGATCAGAGCCAATCCCAGGAGGATCGTGTGTTTGGGCACTCTACCCGAGTGGGCGGACAGAACCGGGCGCATCCCCTCCAGCGGGCGGCGCCTCGCAGCCAGATATGCGGGCACGACCATCGCGGCGAATGTCGCGCCGAAGGCGGTCAACGCCCCAAGCCCCAGCCAGAGCACCTTGTGCAGCGAAACCCCCTGACCCGCAAGCGATGCCGTGCGGGCGATTGTCCCGTGCATTATCCAAAAACCTGCGGCTGTGCCTACCAGGTAACCCACAAGCGCGAGCATGAAGGCTTCTATGGCGATCAGGCTTATCATTCCCCCTCGCGTCATTCCTATCGCGCGCAGCATTGCAAGTTGTCGCGTGCGCTCGATGAGCCCCATATTCAGCGTACCGAACACCATGAACAACGCCGCCAGTATCGCCAGGTTCATCCCGGCGTTTCGCAACAGGGGAAAGAAGCCCGCGTTGCCCGAGCGGCGCTGCCCCATCATCATGCTCCAACCGGCTGCCTGTCGGGCGATGTCTTCGGTGGTTTCGATATACACCGGCTGACCCAGCCTGACGGAGGCTTCATAGACTACGTCTGCGAAATCCTCCGGCGATGTTCCTCGCGACAGGTCGATATGCACGCGGTTGATCCGGGGTTCCGTGCCGGTGATGCGCTTCCACGTGTTCGGGTCGGCGTACATCGCCTGCAGGTTCCTCTGCGAGCCAGGCCCACGGATGACGCCAGCGATCTTCACCATGTGCCTGCCGGTGTCGCTGAGGATCTGAAAATCCCTGCCCGGCGCGTTGTTCAAATCCTGCGCCAACCTGTTCCCGCGTGACCTGCCAGGCCCGCCCCTCGCAGTTCTGCCCGACAACCTGCCAAGATGCTGGGCGTCCACGACGATTCCTTCCGAGCCGGTTATCCAACTACCCGCGACAACTTGGTAAGGCGCCTCGTCGGCGTCGGTAGTCAGCAGCGACACCCCCAGAAGCTCACCCGGAACCCATGCAGCCTGACGGTATATCTGTCCAGGAGGGCATGCTTCAACGCGGGTCTCGCTGAACTCGATAAGGTTGTCTATGTCGTTGTGGTTTGTGAACCACTCGATCATGGCGTTGTTGAATGGCTCAAGGGGCGGTGAGGCACCGAAATGACGCCTGCTTTCCTCCACCGTGGAAGGCGAACCCGCCAGTACAATCAGGTCAAATTCGCCCAGCGCGCCCGACGCTTGTTCAGACGCGATTTGCGCCTGCGAAACCATCACATCGTGCCCGCCGACGACAACTATTACCATCGCCACCGAAGCCGAAAGCGAGGCGATGGCGAGAATCGTCCGCAACCAGCGGCGTCGCCAATGAGCAACGAGTAATTTCAGCGTCAGGCGCATGGGGCGCTCTTTCCGTGGCGTTCGATGATCTCAAGAAAACGCGCGCCAAGCTCGGCGGCGCTGGCGAACGAGGCGGTATCGAGCGATTCAACAATCCGACCATCGCACAAAACCAGTACCCTGCTGGCCCACATCGCCACCGCGGGGTCGTGCGTGACGGTGACGATTGTCCGCTTGAATTCGCCGCACAGGCGGTGCAGAAGCTCGCAGACGTTTCGACCGGTAGCAGAGTCCAGGTTTCCCGTAGGCTCGTCCGCCAGAATAACGTCGGGATTGGCGATCATTGCCCTGCCGATGGCAAGCCGCTGCTGCTCGCCGCCGCTGAGCTCGTCGGGTCGATGGCGCCGACGATCCCGCAGGCCCAGCGTCTGAAGCATGGCGTCGACCTTGTCGCGATCGTTTGTGCGGGCCAGAAGCAGAGGAATGCACAGATTGTCTTCCGCCGTCATCGTGCTGACGAGGTTGTACGCCTGAAAAATCATGCCGATGTGCCGCCTGCGAAACAGAGTCAGTTTACGATCACCCATCTGGGCCAGGTCCTGATTAGACACGATCACACCCCCCGCGTCAGGTGTGTCAAGCCCGGCCAGCATGTGCAGAAGCGTGCTCTTGCCCGAGCCGCTCGGGCCTATCACGGCCAGGTGCTCGCCTTGCGAAATCTCAAAGCTCACATCATCAAGGGCGACCACCCGGCCCTCACCTGTACCAAAGGTCTTGCACAACCCTTTTATCTGAACCAATGGGCTTTGGGGGGAATGTTCTGTCATGTACGCGCCTCCGCTACATTTTATAACAAGTACGCAACGCCCATGCCAGCGAGCACAGCGGCCAGTATAGCACATAAGTGACGTACCAAAAACACACTATACCTTGAGCACACGCTATGCGTCCGCGTGCTCGGGGCGACCAGGAACAATCTCGCCTGCCAGGTCGAGCGCCGCGCGTTTTGCATGGATCTATACTGTCGCCTTGCCGGGCTTCATATCCACATGTCCCATTAGGTGGGCGAGGCGTGAAAGACTCCGGGCGCTTGCTAAACGGTATTGTTACTTTTGAAAAGATTTGTGTATATCCAATTGGTTTTCCGATAGAATCCAGATAATCATCGGGAGCTGACGATATGCGCAAAACATCGATCTTGCTGATAGTAGCGTTATTGTGTGGCTGCACTGTAACTGACAACAACCCTGATGCCAGGCCTGCCGAGGAGTATCCATCCTGGGCGTTTGATGCACCTTTTTATTATCGCCCAACGGTTGAGCCTGCCCCCGTGGAGATGATAGGTCCGGGTATACCTATCTATTTCGGCAGGGAGGATGTCTTTTTTGTGCGGCATCCCGCTGGTAGCCAGATTACAGGCGAACCGAGAATCGCTGTGTGGACATCGCTGGATGAAGGCATGACCTGGGAGCGGAGCGGTTACTTTGGCCTGGAGCAGACCCATTTTGTTCACAAGGCGACACAGGACGGCCCGCATTGGGTTCGTTTCGTCGGTCCAAGCCAGTCTGTTGCCCAGCTTCCCCCCGCCCAGCCCCACCGTATCTATGTTGTCGACAGGTGTCCTCCTGAGATCACGGTGACGGTCGACCCCCCGCCGGTTCCCGAAGACCCCAACGAGCCGCCCCACGAGTACTGTGTTGGCGACGAGGTGCGCGTAAGCTGGCAGGTGACGGATGATAACGTGCAGGCTGACAGCATTCGCATGTCTACCGCTTTTGCGAAGTTCCCCAACAACGTCGTGTGGGGCCAGTTGCCCGAAGACCTGCCCTTGGCAGGTAGCGAGACAATCACGCTTCCAATCGAGGCGGCGATCGAGGGCGGAATGCGATTCAGGGTAATCGCCGCCGACAAGGCGGGTAATGTCAGCGTGGGCCTCAGCGACACCGTGGTGGTGAAGGTTCCAGAAGGACAGGAATACCCCACGACCCAGCCGGCTGGATTGATCGTCTTTGATGCAGCCCAGGATTCGAATAAACCAGGCTGGCCGATGCAAGGATCGCTGCTTAGAGGCGGGACGATCAAGACAATCGACTGGATGCCGCGCATCGCACGTGATTACGAAGTGCTGGAATTGCACTTCAGCGCCAACAGCGGCCTGACCTGGCAGACGGTGGCGACGGGACTTGCCCCCGGTCAACTTGTCACGTGGGCGATTCCATCAGTCAACAGCCCCAATTGCCTGTTGAGATTTGCGGGAATAGACGAGACCGGTTCGAAGGTGATGCTCGTGACGAGCAAGAAATTCCGGGTCGATACCGTCTCGAAGGACGTGATTCTGGGACCTGCGCCGATCAGGCAGGGTGAATAGAACACCGCGCGTCAAGTTATCAGCAAGCTGGGTCATCTCAGCGGTTTGCGCTGGTTGCAATCCTGATGCGCGCAGCTTCGATCAAGGTCAATCCGCCAACCAGTGCATAAAATCGGCTTGAGGAAGGGTATTCAAAACGTCGCTTGCCTTCGCCCAGCCGCGGCGTGCGGTGATGACGCCCATTTTGATATAATCGAGCGATTGCGTGTTGTGGGCGTCGGTTGAGATAATCAGTTTCGCACCATTTGCAATGGCGGTTCTCGCGTGCAGGTCCCGCAGGTCCAGGCGCATCTGCTGAGAGTTGATTTCGAGCGCGACGTTGTTGTCCGCCGCTGCCTTTGAAACCGCGTCGATGTCGATATTCATCCCGGGTCGGCCGTTGATGGTGCGCCCGGTGGGGTGCCCTATGCATCGCACGTGGGGCGTCTCGATCGCCTTGATGATGCGACGGGTTGCCTGGTCAGGTTCCATTGTCAGTGACAGGTGTGCGGAGGCAATGACGAAGTCCAACTCGCTCAGCACGCCGGTGTCGAAGTCCAGCGTACCATCCTTGAGAATGTCCACTTCCACCCCGGCGAGCACCCTTATGCCCTTGTGCGCCTGGGCGGCTTTGCGAATCTCGGCTGCGTGGGCGAGGATGGCTTTTTCGTCAAGTCCGCCCGCAAGCGTCTGAACCTTGGAGTGGTCGCATATCGCCATGTACTCATAGCCCTTCTCGACACACGCAAGAATCATCTCGTCGATGGTGTTTACCCCGTCGGATGCGACGGTGTGCATGTGCAGGTCGCCGCGAATGTCGGAAAGCTCTACCAGCGCAGGCAGTTGGTTATGCGTCGCCGCCTCGATTTCTCCACGGTCTTCCCGCAGCTCAGGGGGCACGAATTGCAGGCCAAGCTTGCGATAGATGCCCTCTTCGTCAGCGCCGGCGACGGGCTTGTCGCCCTTGAACAGCCCATACTCGTTGAGCTTCATGTTCTTCTTTATCGCCAACTCGCGAAGGCGGACGTTGTGCTCCTTCGAGCCGGTAAAATACGCCAACGCCGAACCGAAACTCTCAGACGGAACCACCCGCAGATCTGCTTGAACGTTGCTCTCAAGCAGAACCGAACCCTTCGTCTGTCCCGCGGCGGTAACACGGCGCACCTGATCGAACTTGCAGAACGCCTCAATAATCTCGCCCGGCGATTCCTGGGCCTGGCAGAGAAGATCGATATCGCCGATGGTCTCTTTGCCGCGTCTGAGGCTGCCCGCTGACTGCACCGCCAGCACGCCGCCAATCGCCTTGACCTTCTCGATGAGTTCCTGTGCGATCATTTGTGCCTCGCCCAGTCTCGTCCTTCCCTGCGAGCTGGCGACGAATCCCAGCGATTCCCACATCTGGCGTATTTTCTTCGGGCCTATGCCGGGTATCTTCGTCAGCCGCTCGTCATCGTCGTCAATCGCCGTTCGCAGGTCGTCCACTGAACCGATGCCCGCCTCCTGCCAGAGCTTTCTGGCGGTTTTGGGGCCTACGCCGGGCAGCAGCAGAAGCTCACTGAGCGATGGGGGTATCTTGGCGAGCGTCTCTTTGTGGGCAGCCATTTGACCGGTCTTGAGGAATTCTTCAATCTTTGCAGCCGTGCTCTTGCCGATTCCCGGAATCTCGGTCAACCTCCCGTCCCGTTGGACGGTCTCTATGGGTTCGCCAAGCTCTTCAATTGCCCTCGCCGCCCGGTGGTAGCTCATTGTGCGGAAGGAGCTTTCGCCGATGATTTCCATAACGGCGGCGATTTCCTCAAACATTCGTGCTATGACTGCGTTCTTCATGATAATTCAGTATAAGCGGTTTCATGACTTACGCCCGATTGACACGGTCGTATCCACGAGAATAGGATGACGCCATTGAGGAGAATATCTCATGCCGGCAAAGAAGTCTTCGCAAAAGTCGTGGCAGGGTCGATTGTCAGCCGACGCTGACGCCGTAACCGCCGATCTGCTTGCCAGTATCGACATCGACATCGAACTGTGGAAGTACGACATCGCCGGTTCGCTCGCTCACGCACAGATGCTCAGCGAACGCAAGCTGATTTCAAGTAAGGAATTCTCCGAGATTCGCCGGGGTCTGCTTTCGATTTCCGCCGACCTTGAGTCCGGCAAGCTCGCGACGCCCCCGGAGCTTGAAGACATTCACATGGTTATCGAGGGTGAACTGATAAAACGCGCCGGCGACGCGGGAAGAAAGCTTCACACGGGTCGAAGCAGAAACGACCAGGTCGCCCTTGACCTTCGGCTGTGGGCAAGAGACGCTTGCGACGACCTGGTCGACCTTATCAGAGAGCTTCAGCGGGCGCTGGTGGACCTCGCCCGTCGCTACGGCAAGGTGGTGATGCCCGCGTACACGCATCTTCAGCGTGCCCAGCCGATAGTCGCGGGGCAGGCGTTCCTGGCGTATGTCGAGATGCTCGACCGCGACGCGGATCGTCTTCGTGACGCTCGGGTTCGCATCAACGTCTGTCCGCTGGGAAGCGGAGCGGTTGCGGGCACTTCACTGCCGCTAGACCGCCAAAGAGTCGCCGAGCTGCTGGGCTTTCCATCGATCACCCGAAACAGCATAGACGCCACCAGCGACCGCGACTTTCTGGCCGAGTTGTGCTTCGCGTGCGCGATGATGAGCGTTCACCTTTCGCGATGGGCCGAGGACTGGATCATCTATTCGACTGCCGAGTTCGGGATGATCGAGCTTCATGACGCGTACTGCACCTCAAGCTCGATGATGCCCCAGAAGAAAAACGCCGACACGCTGGAACTGATTCGCGGAAAGGCCGCCTCCGCTATCGCATCGCTCACCGGAATTTTGACGCTCGTCAAGGGCCTGCCCCTTGCCTACAACCGAGACCTCCAGGATGACAAGCGGTTCGTGTTTCCCATAGTCAAGGCGATGAAGCAGGGGCTCACGGTCGCCAGCGGCGTGGTGCGAACTGCCAAGCTGGACGAGCAGCGCATCACCGAAGATATCGACAAGGGTTTTCTTGACGCGACCGCGCTGGCGGAATACCTGACTGGCAAGGGGGTTCCGTTCAGGCAGGCGCATCACATCGTGGGCATGCTGGTGGCGTCGGCCCAGTCGCAGGGACTGTCGCTTGCCCAAATACCCATAACCAAGCTCAAAGAGGCGCACAAAACCTTCTCCGCGGACGTGTATGACCATCTGGGCGCCTCGAACGTAGTCAAGGCGTACAAACCCGCCGGGGCCGCCGGAGCCGATCAACTCAGCGAACAGATAGGATACTGGTCGAACAAACTTCAAGCCGAATAACGGCGGCGGTAATGGCGACGCCTTGGCAGTGTTGTAACCAATTATGAAATCAGCACTTATCGCAGCGGGGTTGAGATGTGTCTTACCGTCAGGGAAGATGGGGATGAAAAGACTCTGGCTTTTTCTGTAATCTTTTGCCCACGGTCAATGCGAATACTAGGCTTCTGGTGACAGGACGCAAAACCTATAGCATAGGGAGACGCACAATGGGGATCGCGACTGGGGCAACAACATTAGCCCAATGGCATATGTATATCAGAGAAATAAGACTTGCGCCAATTAAGTCCGGTGAGCCGATCAGCAAGATTTCAAGAGAAATCAAGAAGTTCCTTGAAGCGACGGATCCGGGCAGGAAGCTGGTGGTGGAAAAGAAGGAAAAGCTTTTCGATTTGAGTAAATCGACGCTGCTGCGGAATTTGGATGCGGCAAACCTTGGACGTGTAGACCTTTTTGTTTAGTACTCTCGCGGCCGCTGCGGGGGGGCGAGTTTCGCTTCGCTTCCGAGCCTTGTTTAGGCGGGCTAGTGCAGTAGGCCGCGAGCATCATTTTTTATATGACCCACCCCGCATAATCCCTATAACCCCTCCCATCGTTCCGCATACATCAATGTTTTCTCCGGTCAAAATCTCCCTTCCTGATGCCTGGGTATAGCAAACGCAAGCATTGGTGGTAGAATGCTTCCATGAGCAACACAAAACTACAAGTAGCGCTGGATTTTCTGGAGTTTTCCCGTGCCTTGGCGGTAGGTACCCAAGCCGTCGCGGGTGGGGCGGATTATATCGAGGCGGGCACAGGCCTGATCAAGAGCGAGGGGCTTGACGCGGTGAGAAGGCTGCGAAGTGCATTCCCCGACAAAACCATCATCGCCGATATGAAGACGATGGACGCTGGGAAGATCGAGGCGGAGGCGGCGGCAAAGGCGGGTGCGGACGTCATGACGGTCTGCGGCAGCGCCGATATGTCCACCATCCTCGAATGCGTTGAGGCGGGCAAACACTACGGATGCCTGGTCGCTGTCGATCTTCTGGGCATCGAAAACCCCCTCGAACTCGCCAAAAAGCTTGAAGATTCCGGCGTTGCGTGGTTGGATGTGCACTGCCCGATTGACGCGCAGATGAAGGGTATGGACCCGCTAGCTCTTCTCAAGGAGCTTCGACCTGTGACTAATCTCACGCTTGCTGTCGCCGGCGGGATTAACAGCGAAACCGCGGCCCTTGCAGCGGCAGCCGGGGCAGACGTCGTCATTGTTGGTGGCGCGATAACAAAGGCAGACGACCCCGAACAAGCAACCCGCCAGATTCGTCAGGCACTGGACAGCAAAAAAGCCGTCGAAACACAACTGTTTAAACGATCAGGACTTGCAGATATTCGCAATGTGCTTTCCAAGGTGCGAACCAGCAATATTTCAGATGGCTCGCACCGCAGGCCCTGTCTTGAAGACATCAGGCCCCTGTGGAACGGCGCCTACGCGTGCGGGCCTGCTATCACCGTGCGAACAATGCCAGGCGACTGGTCGAAACCCGTGCAGGCGATAGATATCGCCAAGCCCGGCGAGGTGATCGTCATCGACGTTGGTGGAACCCCCCCCGCCGTGTGGGGTGAACTTGCAACCGAGAGCGCCAAGGTCAAGGGCGTTGCGGGACTGGTGGTCGAAGGCGCGGTTCGCGACACCGCTGACATCCGCAGACTCAAGTTCCCCGTCTGGTGCCGAAGCGTCACCAGTCACGCCGGCGACGCCAAGGGACTGGGCGAAATAAACGTGCCCATAACCATCTCAGGTCAGCGGATCTGCCCGGGTGACTGGATTGTCGCCGATGACGACGGTGTGATGGTGCTGCCCATAGCCCATGCGGTGGAAATGGCCAACCGCGGCGCGGATGTCCTCGAAGCCGAAAACCGCATCAGAAACGAGATACAGGCGGGATCGACCCTTGCACAGGTCGCAAACCTTGCCCGGTGGGACAAGGCAGGCAAGAGCCCAACAATTGGATAGGTTAACGTAACTGTTTGTCGGGAAGTAAGATACAAATGACGATTTGGGAACATGACGCCGTAAAGACCGCCGGAAAGGACCTGCTCGCCAGCATAGAGAATGTGATGGACCAGGTGAAGTGGGAAGACTTTCTCGACCTTGCCGATATGCTTCCCCGCGCTCCTCGCACGTTCGTTTCGGGTGCGGGCAGGAGTGGCCTGGTTGCCAGAAGTTTTGGCATGAGGTTGATGCATGCGGGTTTGCCCGTGTCGATTCCCGGCGAGACAATTACCCCCGCCGCGGCCCAGGGTGATCTGCTGGTGGCGATCAGTTGCACCGGGCAGACGGGCATCACCGACTACATCGCCCGACGCGCCAAGGAGCTTGGCGCGACGGTGGTGGCGCTGACCGCAAATGCGGATTCTGAACTGGCGAAACTGGCTGACAAGGTGGTTGTGATTCCCGCCCCGCAGGAGGATATCGTCCTTCGGGCAGCGGTTTTTGAGCACGCCGCGAGCCTGTGCCTTGATGCGGTTTTCAACGTGCTGTCGCGTCGAGTGAAACTTGACCTCGATTCATACCGGCGGAGGCACGCAAACCTTGAATGACCGCCTGGAACCTCCTTCACCGGAGGCGCTACTGTCTGCGAACGCCTTGGCTGGGCACACGTCGCGCGGAGCCTACGCAGCCATGGTCGCAGCGTGGGGGCTGTGGTCGATGGACTCCATTCTCATCCACCTCATTGGTAACGACTTTCCCCGCCAATACCTCGTTGCTATTACCCTGCTGATTGGCGGACTGTCGATGATGGTCATGGGCAGGGGCATCTTCAAGACCGTGCTCAAGCTGTCGAAACATCATCTTATGCTGCTGGGCGTGCTGGTGGTGTTTTCTACCGCAGGCGCGGAACTCCTTTATGTATCGGCAATTACACACATGAATCCGGCACTGGTCAGCGTCTTGCTTCGCAGCCAGGTCGCCTTTGCGGTCATCCTTGCGATGCTGTTTCTCGGCGAGCGGTTCGGCAGGATAACTGCATCGGGAATAGTGGTGATTCTGGTGGCGAATGCGGGCTGGCTGATTCATAACCTCAACCAGGTCGGCTGGGGCGGATCGATCATCGGGTGGATTCTCGCAATCAGTGCCGCCGTGCTGTGGTCGCTGGGCACCATTACCGCAAAGTCGCTGGTGACGGTGATTCCGCCTACGCAACTGGTGGTAGCGCGCCTGGTGTTCGCTGGCGTGCTAATGTTCATACTCAGCGCCGCCACGCAAGGTATCGCCCCCCTTGCCGAGATAACTCCGGGTCAATGGGGCCTGCTGATTGCCAAAGGAACCGTCACCACGGGAATGACGTTCTTTTTGTATTTCTGGGCCCTGAAGCGGATGAAGGTGTGTATCGCGTCGGCGCTTGAGCAGGCGGCGCCGCTGATGACGTTGTGCGTAGCCCATTTCGTTCTCATGGAGCGAGTTTCCACCTGGGATGTCGCATTCGTCTGCGTGCTGCTTATCGGTGCGGGAGTGGTGGTGTTGGGCAGTTGGCGTGAGCGCGGTGCCCTGCCCGTCCCGGCAACGAAGGAAGTTGAGCGCGAAGCGTTGTAAAGAGGTGTTTTTTAAGGATAATGTGGTTTATCACCGGAAGTGTCCGGGTTGATTGAGGAGAGGCAATGTTTCCTGAAGAGTTGATGCAGGCGGTAGGATCGCGAGGCATAATCGCGGTACTCGTGGTTGATGATGCGGATTCAGCGCTGGGACTGGCAAAGGCCCTGATGGATGGCGGGGTCGACTCGATGGAACTGACTCTACGCACGCCGGCGGCGCTGGAGGCGCTATCGCGAATCAGGAGCAACATGCCCGAGATGCTCGCGGGCGTGGGAACCATCCTCACCGTCGAGCAGGTTCGACAGGTCAAGCAGGCCGGGGCGGCCTTTGGCGTAGCGCCCGGGTGCAATCCGAAAATCCTCACCGCGGCAAAGGAACTCGACCTGCCGTTCGCGCCTGGAATCGCCACCCCCACCGAGATCGAACAGGCGATGGAATTCGGCTGCAAGGCGCTGAAGTTCTTCCCTGCGGAGCCCAGCGGCGGCATCAAATACCTAAAAAGCATGGCAGCGCCGTATAACCACTTGGGGCTCAAGTACATGCCCTTGGGTGGCGTAAATAGCGGTAATCTAGCGAGTTACGCTTCAGAAAGCATCATTCTTGGCGTCGGCGGGTCTTGGCTGGCGCCCCGTGATGCGATCAACGGTGGCGACTGGAAACGGATCACGCAAAACGCACAGGAGGCGCGGGCTATCATCGACGAAGCGCGAAAGGCGGTAAGCAAATGACGAAGGTAGTGACTTTTGGTGAAATCATGCTACGTCTGGCCCCGGAGGGTTTCTACAGGTTGGCGCAGGTCATGCCCGGCGCGTTGAACGCGACGTTCGGTGGGGCCGAGGCGAACGTGGCTGTGTCGATAGCCCGTCTTGGTGGCGAATCGGCGTTCATTTCGTCACTTCCCGCCAACGCGGTTGGCGATGCATGCGTGAATAATTTGCGAGGGATGGGCGTTGACGTATCGAACATCGTCAGGTGCAAGACGGGTCGGTTGGGGATTTACTTCCTTGAATCTGGCGCCAACCAGAGACCAAGCGTGGTGGTTTACGACCGTGACAACTCGTGCATCGCCGTTACCGAGCCTGACGCCTACGGGTGGGGCAAGGCATTCGCTGGCGCTGGTTGGTTCCACACAACGGGAATCACGCCTGCGGTATCCGCTACCTCGGCCCGTGCGGCGATAGAGGGCCTGAAGCAGGCGAAACAGGCGGGACTGACGGTGTCGTGCGATTTGAACTTCCGCAAAAAGCTCTGGAAGTGGGATTCGTCGATGTCGCCCAACGCACTTGCCCAGAAGACTGTCAGCCAGATGCTGCCCTTCGTCGACCTGGTCATAGCCAACGAAGAAGACGCCGCCGACGTGCTTGACATTCATGCCGAGGGCACAGACGTGCATTCGGGCAAGCTTTCGGTCGAGGCGTACGTGGACGTCGCGCGAAAGATCGTGGGGAAATTCTCCAACATTTCGAAGGTGGCGATAACCCTGAGGCAGAGCATTTCCGCCAGTCACAACAATTGGGGTGGAATGCTTTACGACGCCGGTGACGACAAGGCGTTTTTCGCCCCCCTCGATGCCGACGGTGGGTACAAACCTTACGAGATTCGCAATATCGTCGACAGGGTCGGCGGGGGCGACAGTTTTGGCGCGGGCCTGATCTTCGCGCTGACCACGCCGGATCTTGCATCACCGGACAAGGCGATATCCTTCGCAGTTGGCGCGTCGTGCCTGGCACATTCGACGGTGGGCGATTTCAACTACAGCTCCAGGAGCGAAGTCGAGGCCCTGATAAAGGGTTCCGGCAGCGGAAGGGTTGTCAGGTAAAAATCGCGAATTTGTAACGTAACGCCACTGGGCGTGTATTCTCTGTAGAGGCACATGGGCGTAAAGACCGATGTTGTCGAAGGGTGCATGGAGAGAATATGCGAAAAAGGGCGTTCACGCTGATCGAATTGCTGGTTGTAATCGGCATACTTTCGTTGCTGGTGAGCATAATGTTCCCATCGCTGTCGAAGGCGCGGGACTATGCCAAGCTCATTATGTGTAGAACGAATCTCAAGGGCATCGGCCTGGGGTGGAAGATGTACAACGACGAATACCCCGGCAAGATTCCCATCGCGCTGACCCTGCCCAACGTAACCGACCTGGAGTACCCGTCCATCATGACCATCATGGCGGCGCAGGTTCCCGAAAGCAACATCTGGGAATGCCCAAGCGACGACATGCGATACTTCGAAGACTACGGAACGAGTTACGAATACTACCTGGGTTTCTTTGCCCCGATGCTTGAAAACCCGTTCACCGGCTCCGAGATGGCACGCACCGCTTGGCAACTGCTCGAAGAGAATCCGACTATCTCGCCGATTATCGGCGACGCGGAGGGTTTTCATCCGACCTCTGCCGACCCGCTTAACCGGCAGTGCATGTATCATGATGGACATGTGGATTACATCCCCGAGGACTTCGAGGACTATGGAGATCGTCTATGAACATCCATGAAACCAACTGGATCAGCAGCAAACCCGCGGTCAAGATCGTCATGATATGCGCATCAGTGTTGGCAGTGGGCATTTTGGTGGTGGGTCTTTTATGGGCGGCGTTCTTTGAGCCCAACGTCCCCGACCCGAAAACGGCAGAGGTGCGGGAAGCCGTGGAATTTATGAAGACCGACACGTTCAGAAAGCTCGACACCGCCAGGCGCAACAAATATTACGAAGATGTGGCCGACCGATTTCATAGTATGTCGCATCAGGAACGACTTGAAGCCGGGCAGAACCTCAGGGGGCTCAAGCTATCCAGAAGAGACAGGGAAGCCGTCGGTATCAAGATCTTGCAAGGCTATGTGGACGAGTACATGGAGAAGTCGCCACAGGAGCGGCGAGTCTACATGAACAGTGTTCAGCAGATGGTCGAGCGAGTGGCGGGCAGAAGCAAACTCGAAAACGATTATTACCGCGTTAAGACAGACAGCGAGTTCCGCAAGAAACGCATAGCCGGCGGGATCAAGCAGCTTCCGCGGGGACTGCGGACTACATCAGCTAGGGACAGGGCCAAGATGGCCCACACCATGAGGGACTGGATGGCTACCATGCACAATCGCTATGAAAACCCATAGCGCCCCGAATCCGGACCCGTCGTAGTGGTGATGCACCCTGCTCGCTGGTATCGAGCAGGGTGTGTTTTTATGCATACGCGCCACCGGGTCCTGAGCCTGTACCCCCTGGTAAATCGTCGCAATGCCGATGATGCGAAGAGGGTTGAACAGAAGCCACCAGGGTTACGATGGACGATCGACCATGGTTAGTCGTATTGATCCGAAATGCCGCACGTGTGTTGACGTGTCTTTGGTGGGGGCGAAAATCACCGGTACAATCACCCCCACATCGAACATTTGATGATGCCCGACGCCTATCCTAAATCGCGAGTGGTGGAATTCAGCGGTGCCTGTCTTAAGGTGTCGCTGTCTTTGAGGTAAAGCATGGGATCGGGTAAGGTGATTCGCGAGATGATGTGCGAGACAGCTCCCATGGTATAGCGTCCGAGAAGCTCTGCCTCCTTTTTGTAAGTTTCCTGTGCCTGCTCATCAATCCATCCGGCGACGGCGAGGGGGGCGGCGACTTCCTGCATAGGCTGAGATACCTTCGCAGCGGGTCTGGTTGCAGGGTCGGAGGGCATGAGCGTTTCCAGGTGTGCGACAAGCGTCAACGCTATCGCCGCTACGGCTGCGGTTGCGAACACGGGGGCGCTCCACTGCAAAACCGTTCGTCGGGGAATTATGGGGGTCGCAGCGACGTTCAGTGCGGGCTCGTCAATGGTGGACGAGTTGGCCTCGTCTCGCAGGCGGTTCTCGATCACACCCAGTTGATGCCAGTACTGCTGGCAGTTTTCGCAGCGAAGCATGTGTCGCCTTGTCGATTCGTTAATCGGCGTGCCTTCGTCCTTGCTGCGTGACATGTTCCATTTATGCATTCGGCAGATCATCATTCACCTCTGGTTCATCCTGCAATCGTTCAGAATCGCCTGTCGTGCCCGGTGGAGCAGCACCCGCGTGTGAAGCCTTGTAAGCCCCAGCACCTCGGCGATGTCATGCGTGTCGAGTTCTTCGGCATATCTCAGCCACAGCGCCATATGCTGCCTTGCGGGCAGAATCCGCTGTGCCCTGGCCCATATGTTCTGGGCCTCCTGCTTTGTTTCAAGCGTTTCGTGCGGCGTCGATTCATTTGAGGCGGGCTCGGCATCGAGCGTCACCGTTGGTTTTCGCCTGGCATGGTTGCTCGCCAGTCGGGTTGCGATAGTGAACAGCCACGCCCCGAAAGGCCTGTTCGGGTCGTATCGATCTATGTTTCGCACCGCCCGCAGGAGCGTTTCCTGGGCGATGTCTTCGGCATCTTCACGCCGCCTGGTCAGCCGGCGAAGGTACCTCACCAGCCTTGGGGTGAATAACCTCGCCAGCGCGTCGAATTCCTGCGAAGACCCCGCCTGCGCGAGGCGGGCGAGTTCCTCGGGCGTCCTTTCAGGATTAACTGTGCCTTGTGGCATTTGCCTACGGTTGAGCCATCAGCGCTCCAAGCCGAACGATCTGATCGGCCAGACTGAGCACGTTTTCAACGGGGGTTTTCAACTCGGCGGTGACGGTATCACCTTTGGATGAAATCTTGATGTTTCCAAGCATGGTCGCCCAACTCGGGGTTGACGAATTCGACTGGTTCGAGAAGCTCATCCGGGCGAATGAAACCAGCCCTTCGGTGAACATTTTCAGTTCCTCCGCCTGCTCCTCGGTGGCTGTAACCAGATTTGCCGACGCGACCAAATCTTCGCCCTGTTCGCCAATTTCAATATACCCCGCGACGACGTTCTGTAGCATCGCCGCCTGCGTGGAGGTGTCGCTGGGCATGGAGATGTCGCGTCCCACAATGCGAATGAACGTTCCCTGGCCCCGAGCGGCGTCGAGTTCAACCAGTTCTTCGCTCCCCAGCGCAAGAGATTTATCATTAACGACATCGAGAACCTTCTTGATGCCCTCTTCTGATTGTGCCAGCACCACGCCGTCATCCCCTACGAAGGCGCTGTATCGCTCATCCCATCGGCCATAAAGCGGATAGGCGAACGCGTAAATGGTGCTGTTGTTGTATTCAAT
The DNA here is from genome assembly GCA_964632015.1 of uncultured Planctomycetaceae bacterium. Lineage (GTDB taxonomy): Bacteria > Planctomycetota > Phycisphaerae > SM23-33 > SM23-33 > JAAYCO01. The sequence continues at coordinate 6,591 of CAZWAT010000005.1, read as the reverse complement.
CTCTCTACAGGCGACGAGGTTCTTGAGCAGGCCCACAAGCTTGTCGGGATCAATGCGCCCACGCATAAGCACCGCGCCGCTGGTCGAAAGATAGTTGTCGTCAAAGACGGTGATGGAATGCAGGTCTTTTAGGGGGACGAACCCGATGGAATCGGCGATCATATCCACCTGGTAACCGCCCTCCTCCTTGGCGGAATCGTAAATCGCCATCCCGAGCCTGGTCTTCGCCATCGCCTCGAAATCGAGATGCACAACCCACTTCGTGCCCGCGGGAATCACTGACCGATCGATATCACCCGCGAAGGCGGGAACACACGCACAAACCATTATCGCCAGACCAAGCATACGTCGCATTGCAGGCTCCTTGCTATATCTGTGGGCCGGCGAAACACATGCCCGCCAACCTATGCTACTGTTGAATACCCTCAAGACGCTCGCGCGTTACGCTCATGTGTCGATTGTACAGTATGCCGCAAAACATGGTGTACAATATGTGTACTGTTTGTAACCCGCCGACGCTTCAATGGTGTCTCGGCCAAGCAAGGGCTGGATAGGGATCATGAGTAACAAGCTGTCGCCAGGCCGGAATAAATGCTCTGTCCGGTCGTGCATAGCACGTGCTGTGATTTGTTTCACAGACCTGCAAAAAGCAACCGCATGTGCGTTACCCTCCTTGGCAGTGAACAGGCGCTTCTGCGATCACCTTTCCACCGGCGTTCTCGCAAGTCCTGAATGTACAGTAAAAAGCAGAGCGCAAAAAAGAGAATCATCCCTCCACGCGAACCGCAAAACGCTTGTAACAGCCGGTAACAAAAAGAGATGGGCGCCACAAGCAAGACGGTTCCACACGGACGTAAATATGCAGGAGTATCGATGGGGGTCGTGCTTGCGGGCTTCCTGGGGACGATGGGGTCGCCAGACGCTGACGCGGGCCTGGGATTCAGTACATACGAGGAGACGACCTGAAGGATGAACCCTCGCAGGAAGCCCGAAATGGCATCTTGGCGGGGCAGGGCGTCAAACAAAAAAAGCCAGATGAGTAAGTTTTTTAGCAGATGTTGAGAAATGTTTCACAACGGCCTCGACGGGTACGGAAGCGTGGTCAGTGACACATGAAAGAGACACAAATGGGTTTTGCACGATTGAGGTATTTTTCATGAATCGCCCACTGGGCGAAGGAGCTTGGTAAGTGATACAGATTTCCAGCAACCAGAAGGAAAACCAGATGTGCAAAGAAAAGGCGTGTTGTGCCTGCGAACAGGCGAGCGAGCAGGAACTGCTGGCGCGCCTCGATACCGTTATCGAGGACTACCGCGACAAGCCTGGGGCGCTTATCCCGGTTCTTCAGATCGCGCAGGGCATGTTCGGGTACCTGCCCGAGTCGGCACTGAAGGCGATTGCGCTTGGGCTTGATAAGTCGTACAGCGAGGTCGCGGGCGTCGTGGGGTTCTACTCCTTCTTCACCACTACCCCACGTGGGAAGAACCTCGTCCGCGTGTGCCTTGGCACGGCCTGCTACGTTCGCGGCGGGTCGGATGTGCTCAAGGCGCTCAAGAGCAAGCTTGGTATCGACGTGGGTGAAACCACTGATGATCGCATGTTCTCGCTTGAGGTTGCCCGGTGCTTCGGCGCCTGCGGGCTTGCGCCGGTGATCACTGTCAACGACGACGTTCACCATCGCGTCAAGGCGAATCGAATTGATGACATACTCGCCCAGTACCGCGTAGGCGCTGAGGCTACAGAAGGCGGGAGGGACTGAAACCATGAAAAAGATCAACACGATCAAAGACTTGGAAAAATGCAAGGCACAGGCCCTTGAAACCATGAAGCTTCGCGCCGAGGGCGCCGAGCCCACAACCGCAGAGCGTCACGTGCTGGTATGCACCGGCGGCGGGTGCATCGCCTCGGGATCGCTGAAGATCGCCCAGGCGCTGAGGGAGGGCATCGCCGCGGCGGGGCTCGAGGGTTCCGTCAAGGTGGTCGAAACGGGCTGTCTTGGCCCATGTGCGGTGGGACCTGTCGCGGCGGTGTACCCCGACGGCGTGTTCTACCAGAATCTTAAACCCGAAGACACCGAAGACATCATCACGCAGCATCTTCAGGGCAACAAACCTGTCGAGCGGCTTATACACACAAACGCCGACGGTGAGCCCGAAGCGAGCATTCACAAGCTGGACTTCTTCCAGAAGCAGGTGAAGATTGTCCTTCGCAACTGCGGCGTGGTCGACCCGCTGAAGATCGAAGACTACATCGCCCGTGATGGGTACTTCGCGTTCGGCAAGGCATTGACCGGTATGAGCGGGGATGATGTGATCGAGGTCATCAAGGCCAGCGGCATCAGGGGAAGGGGCGGGGCGGGCTTCCCCACCTGGATGAAGTGGAGCCTCACCCGACGGGCCGAGGGCGACCAGAAGTACATCCTCTGCAACGGCGACGAGGGCGATCCGGGCGCGTTCATGGATCGCAGCGTGCTTGAAGGCGATCCGCACAGCGTGATCGAGGGCATGGCGCTTGGGGCGTACGCCATTGGTGCCAGCCAGGGTTACGCTTACATCCGCGCCGAGTACCCCCTTGCCGTCGAGCGATTCGAGGCGGCGCTGAAGCAGGCTCGCGAGGCGGGGTTGCTGGGAGAAAACATTCTTGGCAGCGGGTTTGATTTTGACATCGAGATCCGCATGGGTTCAGGCGCGTTCGTCTGCGGCGAGGAGACGGCGTTGATGAACTCGATCGAAGGCGAGCGGGGCGAGCCCCGGCCACGTCCGCCCTTCCCCGCCAACAAGGGGCTTTGGGGCAAACCGTCGTGCCTCAACAACGTCGAGACATTCGCCAGCATCGCCCCCATAGTTCACAATGGCGCCGATTGGTACGGGGCGTTTGGAACCGAAAAGAGCAAGGGAACGAAAGTCTTCGCCCTGGCCGGCGCTGTGAAGAACACTGGGCTTGTCGAGGTTCCTGTCGGTATGCCCCTGGGCGAGATCATCTATGACATCGGTGGCGGTGTTCCGCGCGGAAAGAAGTTCAAGGCCGCCCAGATAGGTGGGCCCAGCGGTGGGTGTATTCCGAAGCAACACCTTAACGTACCCGTCGACTACGAGTCGCTCAACGAGCTTGGCGCCATCATGGGCTCGGGTGGCCTGGTAGTAATGGATGAAGATGCGTGCATGGTTGACGTGGCGAGGTTCTTCCTTGACTTCGTGCAGGAAGAGTCGTGCGGCAAGTGCCCGCCGTGCCGCGTCGGAACCAAGCGCATGCTTGAAATCGTCACCAATATCTGCGAGGGCAAGGGGCAAGAGGGTGACATCGAAAAGCTCATCGAGCTTGGAAATGTGATCAAAGACACCGCACTTTGCGGGCTTGGTCAGACCGCTCCCAACCCGGTGCTTTCGACGATAAAGTACTTCCGCGACGAGTACGAGGCCCACATACGCGACAAGCGTTGTCCGGCGGGTGTGTGTCCGGCGCTGGTGAAATCGCCATGCTCGAACGCCTGCCCCGCCGGCGTGAACATACCAGGCTTCGTGTCTCTGATCGGCGAAGGCCGATACGCTGAGGCACTCAAGCTGCACCGTCAGCGTAACCCGTTCGCAAGCGTCTGTGCGAGGGTGTGCTTCCACACCTGCGAAGACAAGTGCCGACGCGCCACGCTGGACGACCCGGTGTCGATTCGAGGCCTCAAGCGGTTCATGACCGAGCAGGAGGTTGTCGTTCAGTTGCCCGAGGCCCGCGAGGACGAATCCAACGCAGCCCGACGAATCAGCATCGTCGGCGCAGGCCCGGCGGGTCTTTCGTGCGGTTACTTTCTGGCGAGGCTGGGGTATCGTCCGACGATATACGAGTCCGAACCACGTCCGGGCGGAATGCTTGTTCAGGCGATTCCCGCCTACCGTCTGCCCCGCGAGGAGCTTGCCCGCGAGGTGCGCATGATCGAACGAATGGGCGTTTCCATCGAGACAAACACGACGCTGGGCAAGGATTTTACGCTGAAAAGTCTTCGCGATGATGGTTGCGAGGCGGTGTTCCTTGCTGTTGGTGCGCCGCTTGGTACGAGGCTTGACCTGCCTGGCTCCGACGCCGAGGGTGTCATCGAAGCGCTGGCGTTCCTGCGTCAGTACAACATCCGCGGGTCAGTTCCGGTGGGACGGGACGTGGTGGTCATCGGTGGTGGGAACGCAGCGATCGACGCCGCTCGCACGGCGATTCGGCTGGGGGCGCAAAGCGTCACCATCCTGTATCGTCGTACCCGTGCCGAAATGCCCGCATACGAGGAAGAGGTCGAAGAGGCCCAGCACGAAGGCATCAAGATAATGGAGCTTACCGCACCACAGGAGATAGTTTCGGAAAACGGTAAGGTGTGCGGCGTCCGCTGCCGAAGGATGCACCTGGGCGAGTTCGATCGTAGCGGCAGGCGCAGACCAGTCGCCGGCGCGGACAGTGAATTCATCGTCAAGGCCGACCAGGTCATCGCCGGTATCGGACAGGCGCTTGACGCCGACGGAGTTCTTGCGGGGCTGCCGGTTGCGATCAACGCGAAAGGCTTCGTGGATGTCGATCCGGTGACGGGTCAGTCTTCGGTGGAGTGGATCTTCGCCGGTGGCGACGCGGTGCAGGGGCCTTCGTCGGTGGTCGAGGCAATTGCCGCCGGCGAGAAGGCAGCCGTGGGCATCGACCAGATGCTGACTGGTGAAGAGCACGCCTTCTGGCGTGATTATCGGCTTGACAGGGTTGATACGGCGTTCGATCCCGATGCGGATCCGGTGAATTATGGAAGGGCGAGAATCCAGTCGCTTCCCGTCAAGAAACGCCGGAACAACTTCCAGGAAGTCGAGCTGCCGTGGTCTGAGAACATCGCCCGCAGAGAAGCGCTTCGGTGCCTTCGCTGCGACTATCGCGAAAGCTGCAACGGTTGATGCCCACAGAAAGGACACGAGGTAAAAACCAGATGGTTAAGTTAACGATAGACAACAAGAAGATTCAGGTTCCCGAAGGCACCAGCGTGCTGGAAGCGGCACGTTCGGCGGGGATACATATTCCTTCGCTATGCTACCTCAAGGATATCCAGGCAATCGGCGCGTGCAGAGTGTGCATCGTCGAGGTCAAGGGAGCAAAGACGCTCATGGCGTCGTGCACTCTTCCGGTGTCGGAGGGAATGGAGGTTCTAACCAATACCCGCAAGGTTCGCAACGCAAGGCGAACGGTGGTCGAGCTGCTGCTCAGCGAGCACGACGGCGACTGCCAGGTCTGCAACCGCAACGTTGACTGCGAGCTTCAGCTTGTCGCCCGGCAGTTGGGCATCAAGGAGGTTCGCTATCCCGGCGAGAAGGCGGGCAAGGGTAAGGACGAAAGCTCGCCCGCGCTTACTCGCGATAGCGCCAAGTGCATTATGTGTCGTCGATGCGTCGCGGTCTGCAAAGATGTGCAAGGTGTTGCGGCGATCTTCCCGCAGGGCAGAGGTTATCACACCGTGGTAGGCCCGGCGTTCTGCGAAAACCTTTCCGACGTGGTGTGCGTGCAGTGCGGACAGTGTGCGGCGGTTTGCCCGGTTGGCGCTATTTCCGAACGAGACGAGATAGACCAGGTGTGGAACGCACTTGATGACCCCGACAAAACGGTAGTGGTTCAGACCGCCCCGGCCATTCGCGCCGCCCTGGGCGAATGCTTCGGAATGGAACCCGGAACGCTGGTGACGGGAAAAATGGTATCTGCCCTTAGAAAACTGGGGTTCGCGGCCGTGTTTGATACCAACTTCACCGCCGATCTGACGATCATGGAAGAAGGAACCGAGCTGCTCACCCGCCTCAAGACCGCGATGGTAGACAAGAAGCCCGTGAAGCTGCCCATGTTCACAAGCTGCTCGCCGGGCTGGATCAAGTTCATCGAGCATTACTATCCCGACATGCTCGATAACCTCTCGACGTGTAAGAGCCCTCAGCAGATGTTCGGGGCAGTGGCAAAGACGTACTACGCCAAGAAGATCAACAAGAAGCCCGAAGACGTATTCGTGGTTTCGATCATGCCATGCACCGCCAAGAAGTTCGAGGCTCAGCGACCTGAGATGACCGACAGCGGCGTGCAGGATGTCGACGTGGTGCTGACCACACGAGAACTTGGCAGGATGATCGACCAGGCGGGCATCGATTTTGCCGAACTTGACGATGATACAATGGACGCGCCGCTTGGCATATCGACCGGGGCGGCGGACATCTTCGCCAACACCGGCGGCGTGATGGAAGCGGCCCTTCGAACCGCGTGGGAAATTGTCACGGGCAAACCCCTGCCGTTCGACAACCTGCACGTCACGCCGGTGGCGGGGCTTGAAGGCGTCAAGGAGGCGTCAATTCAAATCGCCGGCGCTACGGGCGACTGGGCGTTCCTCGAAGGTGCGACCCTCAACGTCGCGGTTGCCCACGGACTTTCAAACGCTCGTCGTGTTATCGAGGCGATAAGGAGCGGTGAGAAGTCATATCACTTCGTCGAGATAATGACCTGTCCAGGCGGGTGTATCGGCGGTGGCGGGCAGCCAAGAATGACCAACAACGATATCCGCAAGGCTCGAATCGCCACCATCTATAAGGAAGACGAAGGCAAACCCCT
>CAZWAT010000004.1:0-35579 GCA_964632015.1 uncultured Planctomycetaceae bacterium | reverse complement strand
TGCAAGCAAATGCTATCCACCCCGAATATACGAGTGATTACAGGGTTCGCGGTCTGGTTTCCACCGCAAATGGTACGGAATGCGGCTTCATTGTCCGCGGCAATATGGGTACACTATCTACATATGCAGCTCTAATCAATTTTGGCTCAGGCGGCTTCCATATCGTCAAAATAGCCTACGGGCAATCCCAAGGTAATATTAATATTGAAGATGGCGGCATCGGGGCTGGATTTGACAAGACCGGGACATACATGCTGGACGTCACGGTCATTGGGAATCAGATCACAGCCGATCTCATAGATTTGCAGGGCAACCTTATCACCAGGCGCACAGCTGTTGACAGTGCTTATGCTAGCGGCCAATATGGTGTGCTGGCGTTTGATGGTGCGCTGGACGCGACCTTCACCAACATGCAGATCGTTCCCGAACCGACCACGCTGGTGCTGTTGGGCGTTGGCGGGCTGATGGCGCTTCGTCGCCGTCGTTGTGCGTAATTAGTTTGGAACCGTCCCGTAAGGGGCGTTGAAGGGAACCGCAAAGGCAGGGCTGGGCATCCGGTCCTGCCTTTGCTATGCGCCACGGGGCCGGCGAGGCGTGAGATTGAACGCTCCCCCGCTGACGCAGCGAATGCCCTTGATTCTGTGCCGGCAAGACAGGCCGTTCACCGGGGCACTCAACATCGGCCAAGCGGGCAGCGGTTGTATTGACTGAACGCCCAAAGGCATCTACTATATAGGCATATGAAGTTCAAATGCGATAAATGCGGTAAGCCTGCGAGCATCTTCCTGACCGAGATAGAAAACGGTCAGAAGATTCAGAAGCATCTTTGCGAGGATTGCGCGTCGGCGGAGGGGATAACGATCAAGCCCAACGTCCCGATCAGCCAGTTGCTGGAGGATTTCATCCTTCACAGCTCGCGAGGTCAGCAGCTTGCGGATCTGAAATGCGATGTCTGCGGGTTGACGTTCAAAGAGTTCCGTCAGCAGGGTCTTCTTGGTTGTCCTAACGATTACGACGCGTTCGAGCCTGCGTTGACCCCCCTTATGCAGCGTGCCCAGGAGCGTGCCAGCACGCATATGGGTAAGATTCCCAAACGCGCCGACGAGAACCAGAAGAAGCACAACAGTATATTGCGGCTCAAGGCGCAGCTTAACGAGGCGGTCACGCGCGAGGATTACGAACAGGCGGCGATTCTGCGAGACCAGATCACCGAGATGGAGCGATCATGAAACTTGCGGACCTCACCAGCCGGGCAGGTGAATGGCTCGGCGGCGGCGGGTCAATGCCCGACGTCGTTATCTCATCGAGAATCCGCCTGGCAAGGAACATCGCGGGCGTACCGTTTCTATCGCGTTCGACGCCCCAGCAGCAGGAGGAGATTGAAAACCGCCTGCGGGAAGACGTGCTTTCGTGCGGGCTTGAGGACGTGTTTTATGTGGATGTCAACGCTGCGGGCGAGATGGATCGCCAGTTGCTTGTGGAGCGTCACCTGATATCTCGTCAGCACGCCCAGGCCAAGCACCCCCGCGGGGTGGCGATAGGTTCAAACGAGACGGTCGCCGTGATGGTCAACGAAGAAGACCACCTTCGCCTTCAGGTACTGCGAGCCGGTTTGCAGCTCGACGAGGCGTGGGAGCTTATAAACCACATCGACGATCAGATTGAACATCGCGTACCATACGCCTTTCACAGCAGGTTGGGTTATCTCACCGCCTGTCCCACCAATGTTGGCACGGGCATGCGGGTAAGCGTGATGCTTCACCTTCCGGCGTTGAAGATGACGGGCGAAATCGAAAAGGCATTCAGGGCGGCTGTGGATCTTCGACTTGAGATTCGCGGTCTGTTCGGCGAGGGGACGGAGGCGACGGGCGACTTCTTCCAGATATCCAACCAGACCACGCTGGGCAAGAGCGAAGGTCAGATCCTCGAGGATTTTCGCGACAATTACGTGCCCCAGTTCGTCGCGTATGAGCGCAAGGCGAGGGAATCGCTGATGTCTCGCAAGCGCCCGGCCGTTGACGACAAGATTTTTCGCGCGATGGCGATACTCGAGTCGGCAAGGCTGATGAGTTCCGAAGAAACAATGTATCTGCTTTCGCTGGCGAGGCTTGGCGTAAACCTCGGCCGGGTGAACACCATCGACATGCCAACGATCAACGAGCTTTTCCTGCTCACCCAGCCCGCGCATCTTCAGAAGCTCACAAAGAAGATGTCCGCGCAGCAGCGAGCGAAGACGCGTGCGGACTACATCAGACGAAGGCTTGAACAGGGGGCCGGGCCTGGTAAATAGGCCAGGACCAGGGAAGGAATAAGTCGAGTTATGGCGGTAAGACTTGGAACCGTTGCTCCGATCGGATTTGACACGATTTCCGTGACATCCTGGCTTGAGCATATGCGCGAGCTTGGATGCGAAGTTGTTCAGGTATACCGCAATGCCCAGGCGGATGTATCCCTCCGGCAGATGCGGGATGTTGTCGCGCAGTCCCACATGCCCTGCGACAGCCTGCACGCCATTTTCGGCGAGCAGTACGACCCTTCAAACCCCGACGAATCCGCCCGCCAATTCGCCGTCGACACATATAAAAGAGAGGGCGATCTGTGCCTTGAGCTTGGCGGGAACCTTGTTGTCGTTCACTGTTCCACCATTGCTGCCGACCCACCCACCGACGACCAGCGATCGGCGAGGGTTCGCCAGTTGAGGCAGTCTGCGATTGAGCTTGGCGAGCACGGCTCGGCTGTAGGGGTGATTTACGCCTTCGAGAACCTGCCCGCGTTTCACATCATCGGCAGCGACATGCCCGAGCTTGTGGACATAGTTTCGCCCGGAGGGTCGCACGCGGGAATCTGCTTCGACACCGGGCACGCGAACATGTCCGGCGAGGCGGGGGCGATGCTCGCACAGACCCGCAGCCTGCTTAGGTACGTGCACCTTAACGACAACCACGGAACCGACGACGACCATCTGATGCCCTTCGAAGGCACACTTGACGTTGAGGCGATATCGCGATGCCTTTGCGAGATCGGCTATGACGGCACGTTGATGCTCGAAGTATTTTATGATGTGCCCCGCCTGCAACGCCTCATCGAGACAGGTTTTTCCGCTCGACTGGCCCGGCTGATCGACATCGCCAACGGCGACGGTGTGCTTCGGGCATAATCAGTTCATGTCCGCTTTTACGTCGCCTATTCCGCCGCGATAGTACGTGAACAGCACGTCCGGGTGGGCCATAAATGCCAGTACAGTCTTGTTTTGAGGCCCGTTCATATGTAAAACTCCAAGTACGGTAGCGTTTGAAAGCGTACTGAATAATTATTCACGCATCCGTTATCAATGTCAAGGTTCATGATTTTTAAACCACTACAATTACTGAGCATTCTCAACGATCGCCATCGGAGTGAGCTTTCGCTGATTCATTCTCGGGTGACATGTTCACGAAGCGATCTTCACGAGGCATTAGGCATTCGCAAGAATACGATTACTGACGACGTCAGTTCGCTCATTGATTGGGGGCTGGTCATGCCTCACGACACTCTTCGAGGCAGCCGGGGCAGGCCTCGCGTCACGTTGAGCATACGTCCGGATGCTGTAAATGTGGTTGGTCTCGCCATTGAACCCGGAAGGGTTCTGTGCGGACGCGTGAACCTGCTTGGGGAGCCCGCCAGCGATCCAACGCGGATAACTGTTTTCGATCCCTCGCAAATGGTGCAAACGGCCTCGGATGCCATGCACAGTGCGATAGACGACGGAACAGCGGCAGTGGGAATCAGTATCCCAGGCTACATTGACATAAAAAAACGCAGGGCACTTACCAGTTCCGCCTGGCCTGGACGCACAAACGTCAGCCTCGACGGGCTGATGGAGGCGTCAGGCCCGGTGCCTTTGATCATCGACAACACAACAACCGTAGTCGCGCTGCGGTGGCTGCTGGAGCGAGCCGACACGACTGAAGGCAATCACCTGGTGGTGTACCTGGCCGACGGGATGATCGGCGCGTCGCTTCTTGTGGACGGCAGACCCGTCCGCGGGCCTTATGTCGCCGCCAATGAACTTGGGCACAACCGCCTGCCCATAAAAACCCCCCGCTGCTACTGCGGGCACAGCGGTTGCATCGAGCGGATCTTCAGCACCGACTACCTGCGCATGACACAGCCATCCTTGCCCCAGCTTGCGCACGTGCTGCAAAACGGCAACAATACCGACGCCGTCAAACATGTCACTGATTACCTCGTGCTGACCTTGTCAAACGCCATCAACATGTGCTGCTCGACCCATGTGACGCTTATGACCAACATGACCGGCATCGAGAACTACCTGGATGATGTCATTCGTCAAACGCGCATGCTGGTGCTGCCCGAACTTGCGCAGGCGATGGTTATGGAAAGGTGGATCGACGCCGAACCCGGAGCGATCAGGTCGGCAGGCGCCGCGGCAAGAATGGCGTTCTTTAATGGACATGCGCCTCCGATTCGTGCATAATCCTGTTACTGTGGCGAAATCGCTGCAATATACGTAAAAAGGCTTGCAATTGGGGCGGTTTCCGACTAAAAGTCCGCAATCCAAAGGAAGTGGAACGCGCGTATGAAATTCGTGCTTGTAGACAAAATCGAATCTATTGAACCATCGAGGCGGATAGTCACCCGAAAGGCGCTGTCGCTGGCGGAGGAGTATCTTGGGGATCACTTCCCCGCCTTTCCGGTGCTTCCGGGCGTGTTGATGATTGAATCGCTGGTGCAGGCGTCCGCCTGGCTGACCCGCGTGCACCAAAAGTTTTCCCGAAGCATGATCGTGCTTTCGTCCGCGAGAAACGTCAGGTACGCCAGCTTCGTTCAGCCCGGCGAGATGCTTCGATGCGAAATCGACGCGGTTGAGATTGGCGAAGACTCGGCACGATTCAAGGGCTCGGGCTTTGTGGACGATCGCCTGACGGTAACCGCCAGGCTTGATCTGAAATGCTTCAACCTGGTTGACCGCCAAAAGCACCTCGCCGGCGCCGATGAACATATCATCAAGCAGATGCGCGAGCGTTTTGAGCTGATAGGCGGACCTTCCGCCTTGGCATGTGCACAAAGCGACGGGGATCGTTGACGCCACACATTGTTTAATATAAACTTCGCAACAGGCCTATTCGGCCGTTGGATTAACTGACACGTTAAGGAGAACATGGATTATGCCAATATCGGACGAAGAAATCTTCGAGAAGGTCAAGGAAACACTGGTTGACGCGCTTGGCGTCGATGATGACGAAGTCAACCCCGATGCGACGCTTACCGGCGATTTGGGCGCTGAGTCCATCGACTTTCTCGACATCGTCTTTAGGCTCGAAAAGACGTTCGAAATCAAGATCCCCCGCGGGGAGCTTTTCCCGGACAACATCCTCAACAACCCCGAATTCGTGCAGAACGGCAAGCTTACCGATACTGGGCTGACCCAGCTCAAGGAACGCATGCCTCACGCCGATTTCAGCAACTTCGAGCAGGATCCCGACATTAACAAGATGGCCGAGCTGTTCAAGGTTCAGACCATTGTTAACTACGTCAAGACGAAGGTTGCTTAGTTAGTTACTCGTGCCCGCGTGGCGGCGCGACTCGTCATTATAAAGAAGATTAGGCGATGCGCTGGATCTGGATCGACAAGTTCACGGAATTCGAACCCGGAAAGCGAGCCCGGGCGGTTAAAAATATCTCGTTGGCCGAAGAGCACCTTCACGACCACTGGGAGGCGTACCCCGTCATGCCCGCGTCGCTGATGATCGAGGGCATGGCGCAGACGGCCGGAATTCTTGTCGGGCAGGCGAGAGACTTCAAAGAGAAGGTCATTCTCGCCAAGATCACCCGCGCGGAATTTGAAGACGTCGCCCTGCCCGGTGACCAACTCACCTACGAGGCGACAATAGAGAACGTCGCTCCTGAGGCGGCGAGCACGAAGGGAATCGTGCTCAAGAATTCCCAACCCTTCGGGCGGGTCGATCTGATGTTCTCCCACATTGACAACAACCTGGCGGGCACGAAATTCCCCGAAGAAAACTTCGTCTTCACGGGCCAGTTCGAGCGACTGGTAGCCCCTTTCCTGGAGCCCCGCGGTGAGTAGTCGTCGCGTCGTCATCACCGGCCTTGGGGTCGTAGCCCCTAACGCGCTTGGGGCATCGGATTTCTGGGACGCCCTCATCCGCGGCGACCGGGCATGCAATGAGATATCGGCGTTCGATGCAGCAAACTTCCCCTGCCGCGTAGGCGGAGAGTTGCGCGATTTCTCGGCTCGCAAGTTCGTCCCTAAAACTTATCGCAAGGCGGTCAAGGTGATGGCCAGGGATATCGAGATCGCGGTCGCCGCCGCCGATTTCGCGTTCCGTGACAGCGGCATCATCACCAAGGGCATCGACCCGGACGCAGTGAGCGTCGATCCGACACGACTTGCATGCAATATCGGCGCGGGCCTGATCTGCTCAGACCTAAACGAACTCGCCGCCGCCGTCAACACCGCGGTGGTCGATGGAAAATTCGACATGCGTGCGTGGGGATCGTCTGGGATAAACAACCTAACGCCGCTGTGGCTGCTGAAGTATCTACCTAACATGCTCTCGTGCCACGTGACGATCATTCACGACGCGCGCGGACCAAGCAACACCATTACCTGCGGCGACGCCAGCGGACACCTTGCCATCGGCGAGGCTGCGAGGCTCATCGCCAGGGGCGGCGCGGATGTCGCCATCGCCGGAGGCGCCGAAAGCAAGCTCAACCCGATGGGTCTACTCAGGCAACAGCTTCTCAACAGGCTCAACACGAATTCCAACGAGACCCCCGCCACCGCATGCAGACCTTTTGACGCCGCGCATGACGGCACGGTCATGGGCGAGGGCGGCGGGTTGATTGTCCTTGAAGAACTGTCGCGAGCCCAGGCCCGCGGCGCGAAGATATATGCTGAAATCGCCGGATTCGGCGCCGCCTGTGACCCGCAGGGATTGCAAGTGACCGCCCCCACCAACGGCGGGCTTGGAAACGCCGCCAAAAGGGCCATGCGGGACGCGAATATCGGCGAGTCGAATGTTGGAGCGATTATCGCACACGGAACCGGCGTTACCGGCGAAGACGAACGAGAATGTGAGGCGTGGTGTTCGGCGGTTGGCCAGCGCGGCAACGTTCCCGCAGCCGCGGTGACCGGGGCGATAGGGTCGCTGTTCGCAGGGGCGGGAGCGGTAGAAACAGCCGTCGCAGCCTTGGCGATATATCACCAGACCATACCCCCAACGGTGAACTTCTCGAGCCTGGCAGATGGATGCAAACTTGATTTCACCTCCGCCCCGCGACAGGCGAAGATGGAATATGCACTTACCGGCTCGTTCACGGTCGGCGGGCAGAGCGGCGCGATTGTTCTGAAACGATTCGAATAGTTTTCGCCCACAAGGGCACGATAAAGATATGAGCAAAAGGCGAGTAGTCATCACGGGCATGGGGACGATCAATCCGCTGGGCCACAGCGTCGAGAGCATGTGGGAGGCGATGCTCGCATGCAAAAGCGCCATCACACCCACGGAGTTGTTCGACGCGTCGACGTTCCCCAGTACCTTCAGTGCACAGGTGAAGGGCTTTGACCTCTCCGCAAGCGTGCCATCAAGCGCTGCCGACCATAGTCACATAGGCAGGCATGGCGGTTTCGCACTCGCCGCGGCGGTGCAGGCGTGGAAACAGTCCGGCCTGGGCGGGTGGGACAAGCTCGACCGGGACCGTATGGGGATTTACCTCGGCAGCGGTGAAGGAAGCCTGGATTTCGACAATTTCACCTCACTGCTTGTGGACGCGTGGAAAGATGACTCGCTCGACACTCGTCAATGGGCGAAGCTCGCGTTTGAACGCATGAACCTTAACAGCGAGATCGAGCAGGAATCAAACATGGTTCTTGCCCACCTGGCGAGAGAGTTCGGCGCTCGCGGGCCTGCGTACAACGTGCTTACCGCCTGTGCCGCAAGCACCCAGGCCATCGGCGAAGCATGCATGCAGGTTCGTTACGGCGACGCCGACGTCATTATCACCGGTGGCGCCCACAGCATGATACACCCATACGGGTTGACGGGTTTCAACCGCCTGACCGCCCTTTCAACCCGCAACGACGAATACGCTACTTCAAGCCGACCCTTTGAACATACACGCGATGGATTCGTCCTAGGCGAGGGAGCGAGCATCCTTATTATCGAGGACTACGAAACCGCCAAGTCGCGCGGGGCCAATATCCTTGCCGAGATCATCGGGTATGGCTCATCCGCCGACGCGTTCCGCATCACCGACCAGGACCCCGACGGGGCCGGGGCGGCTGCCTCGATGAGGGCTGCCCTGCTGGACGCGGGAATAGAGACCTCCCAGATAGACTATATCTCCGCACATGGAACGGGCACCAAGCAGAACGACCAGGTAGAGACCCGCGGAATCAAGGCCGTCTTCGGCAACGATACCAAGGTTCCCATCTCAAGCGTCAAGAGCATGCTCGGACACCTTATCGCGGCTGCGGGTGCGACAGAACTCATCACGTGCGTGCTTGCGATTCGCGACCAGATTCTGCCCCCCACCACCAACTACCATCACAAGGACCCCGACTGCGATCTCGACTATGTACCCAACAATCCACGCAAGGCGAAGGTGCAAGTCTGCATGTCGAACAGCTTCGGGTTCGGCGGCCAGAACAACACCCTGATTATCACGCGAGCACAGTAAGCCTAAGAACCCAGCCTCTCGCCATGCACCGCCTGCACAACGAACATGCGCCCCTCTACAGGCTTGGGTTGGATTCTACGCCGCGATGAGGAAGACTGCTCATCGCGTATCGCACGCTCCAGCGACTGAACGGTCAAGACGTTTATGAGTTCTGAATCCCCCCCGCCATCAACCTTCACATTGGTCCTGCCCGAAAGAAATCCAACCAGGTTACCATCTGTGTGGATAATCGGGCTCAGCGCCTCTCCGGGCAACAGGCGTGTTCCCGCCACCAGTTCGCCATTGGCATCGGGCTTAACGGCCAAAGTGATTTGTCTCGGGCCTGTATCCATTTCGGCATAACTCGCAACTCCCCATGCAAGGAGGGGTTCGTCCACAGGAAACGAATCAAACCCACCGATCACAACTGGCGTAAATCGCGCGTCGGGAACATATATCAGCGCAATCGGTAAGTTACGGTAATAGTGTGTGTTACGTGTCGCCACACCGATGTATGTTGAGTCATCCGCCTTGACACTTACAAAAATCGCGTCCCCGAGAATGCTTGCGTCAACCATCAGCACGCTCTCGCCCACGGGGACAGCCGGCGCCTGTCGCACCACAATGCGATCGTAAGTGAGCATGGGCAGAGAGTCCGGAGGACACTGCCAGGGGCGTGTATCCATTACCCAATGTGTCTCCCGCGATCGGCGTGGCTGGCGCCTGTTCGATCGATTCGGCACTGACCTTCGAATCGCGGAGACATCGTACATCGCCAATATATCGGCTGCCTCGCGAAAGGCGGGGGTACTGATCTGATGCCCAGGAACAATGGAAAGCGCCTGTTCAAGCAATCCAGCAAGTTCGGACGAGTCTGGCATAAGTCTAAGCGCCGCCAGGCTCTCATGCACGGCGTCAAGCCCACGATCCGCGCCGATGAGCGCCATCGCCCGTCCCTGCCTGAAGCCCGGGACCGTCGGGGCCTCGTCTACACACAAGGCAAACATGTTCTGTGCCTGCTGGTAATCCTCGGCTAATAGAAGATAAACGCCCCTCAGATACCGACTCAACAGCGGATCGGCCCACGCGGCGGGGGCTTTCTTCAGCAACTTAAGCGATTCGGCCTTCCTGCGGGCACTTAGCTCTGGCCTTGACCCGAACCGGCGAATCCCCTGCATTGCCTCCACAACAATTTCCTCGTATGACGCCCTGCGCCGGGCGTACACCTGCGGCATAAGCCACCGCGTACCCACCCTTCGCCTGCGATCATGAGCAAATGCTCGCCATGCATCTACATGCTTACGCAACTTCATGGCTTCTGTGCCCGACAACGTTCCTGCAAGCACCCTCATCTGCATGAAGGCCATGCATTCGGGCATGGTTATCTGGGTGGCGGGGACGACAGGCATGCGGGGGAACCTCAGCCGCCCGTCAGGGGAATCTTCAGGCTCACCGGAGTCAGGTGTTTCCTGTACGTTGGACTGCTCTTGCGGCGTGACCGGTTCCGACTCTAGCCCGGTGCTTTGTGCGTCAGACTCGGGATCGGGATCGCAAGAGGTTTCGTCACCAGGTGAAGTCTCGCTGTCTATCACCAGCACCTGCTGCACCGGAAACACAAGCGTTCCAACATTGGTTTTGACGGTGACATTTTCATCGTCGCGCGTGACCGTTCCCTCGAAGCGTCGGCCGTCCCGCAGGTACACCACATCGCTGGCTGCCACCGACACAATCAGCAACAACCACAAAAGCATCCCGAATCGAATGGAAACAATCTTATTCATCCACTGGCATTTTAACGATTTAACTGTTGCTGTAAAGCCTCACTGAACAAGCAGTTCAACCAAGAGCGGCTGCATTGCTCCAAAGCACGCTTTTTTGTGTGTGCATACTTCAGGTTCCTCCACGTGATGCCGATAACAAAGCTGCGGCGTCATTCGGGATGCAAGCGGTCAGGTCGTCGCAGCGCCATGCCGTTCGTTGCTTGGACGTCAGGCATTCTGTGGGGCAGTTCGACCTTCGGAAGCCTTTCTTTTCGCCTGGGCATGCTCAAGTGGGCAATAGTCGGCGCCGATTATATAAGTATAGCCGTATCTGAATGGGATTTTCTGTTGGACCATCCAGGCCCATCGAGGCCAGGATCTTATTGAGCAGGACCCTGAAAGTGGCAACACGCAGAAATACCGGGGAAATCGACGCAAAGATGAACTCACATCCATCCAATGAATATGTATCCAACGCAAGTACCCCCAGAGTCACCCATAGGCCCGCGACGCGCAGGCTCTTTTCACCGGCGTTTCTGGCGGTGATTACGGCAATGATTCTGGTGGCAGGGGCGTTCTCGTGGTGGACCATCACCAGGGCAGACACCGCTATGCGCGATGAGCTGCTTCTCCAGACAAGACTGGTCGCGCAGTCCATCAACCGCGAAAATATCAAATCGCTCACCGGAACCAGCGATGACGTCAATAAGAGCGATTACCTCAGGCTCAAAGAGCAGTTTGACGCCGTGGTGAACGGCAACAAAAAGTATAGATTTATCTATCTCCTGGGCAGACGCGCTGACGGGACGGTGTTTTTCTATGTGGACAACGAACCCTCCGGGTCGGAAGACGAGTCCCCCGCCGGGATGCTATACCATGATGTTCCCGCTGGTTTTCTGGATGTTATGGACACTGGGATGGCGCGTGTCTCTGGTCCGTTCACAGACAGATGGGGTTCGTTCGTCAGTGGATGCGTACCGATAGTTGACAACACTAGCAACAACGTGCTGGCATACCTTGCGGTTGATTTCGACGCCCGCAACTGGAAGTGGGACATCGCCGCCCGCAGCGCCCTTCCCATAGGGCTTGGGGGCATGCTGATGATAGGCATCATCGGCGGGATCATGTCAACGCGGGGAATCACCCCCTCGCCCAGACCTGTGCTCAAGCGTCTGTTGCCTCACATGGCGGGCATGGTATTGATTGTCGCCAGCGGTACGGGCGGTATTCTGTGGCATCAGCATCGCCAGCGACTGACCGAAGATATTCTTGCTCGCACAATGGAGACTGACCGCGAGCTTCGCATGGCGCTTGAACATCAGTCATTCGGGCTGGGGATCTGGGCAGAGGCGATCTCTACCGATGAGAGCGTACGCAAATCGTTGCGATCCGGAAACGCGGCCGGGCTGGAGCCATGGCAGGATGTGTATCAACGCTTCAACGCCACTGGCAGGCTCACGCGGTTGTCATTCATCGACGCCGACCTCCGGTGCGTCATGAACGCCCATTCATCTACTGATTCGCAACCTGTAGCGGGAAACCAGGTTCACCAGGCCGATCGCCTGGGCAATCTGTCATGGGGAATGGAACCCGACCCAGGTGGAACCCTCACCCTTTGCGTTGTTCACCCGGTGCGTGACAAGGGCGAAATAATCGGTTACGTCGAGTTGGGCAGAGATATCAATGACGTGCTTCACAAGCTGCACACGCAATCGGGCAACCATCTTGCGGTTGCTGTGATAAAAAAGTGCCTCGACCGTCGCGAGTATGAACAGCGTCACGCCAACGCAAGCTGGAATCAGCTTGCCCATCACGCCATCATCTATGCTTCGCAGGGATCTCTGCCGGAGCCCTTCTCCCGCCTGCTGGGCAATGACAGGGTCGAGGCGCTTTCGGGCATAACCCGCAAGAACGAGGTTGAGTACGACGGGAGCGCCTGGATGGTCGCATCGCTTCCGCTTCAGGACGCCGCGGGTCAGAACATCGGCAGCCTGCTTGTCATGCGCGACTCGACCGACGAAAAGGCAGCGTTCATGAGGATGATGCTGCTTGGCGGGGCCGTGGGCGCGGTCATGCTATCTCTGCTGCTGACGTTCATCTATGTGCTGTTGCGGCGTACAGACGCAGCCATTCTGGCTCAACAGCGTGAACTCGCCGAAAACGAAAGGCGACTTGACCAACTCGCCGAGCAAAGCAAGTCTGTCGCGTGGGAAGTCAACGAAAACGGCGTCTACACATATGTCAGCCACGTCTGCAAGAACGTGTTCGGATATGAGCCGGACGAACTTGTTGGCAATAAACATTTCTACGACCTGCACGATCACGACGAGCAACAGAAAGATTTTCAGGAGGCGGTCGCATCGCTATTCGAACGTAAGGTTTCCTTCGAAGATATGATCCATCCGATCAGGTCGCCCCAGGGCAAGACGCTGTGGGTTTCAACCAACGGCCTGCCGGTGCTCGACAGCGAAGGAAGGCTCAAGGGTTACCGAGGCAGCGATACGGACATAACCGACCGAAAGCTGGCGCAGGAGACAATCCTCGAAACGAACAGGCAGCTTGAAGTCGCCATTGCCCGCGCAAACGAAATGGCCCTTCAGGCGCAACTGGCAAATGCCACCAAGAGCGAATTTCTCGCGAACATGAGTCATGAAATACGCACGCCGATGACGGCGATACTGGGCTTCGTCGACCTGCTTCGCGACTCGCTTGAGAAATGTGATCCGTCACTGTGTCCGGTGACGGAATCCGAAGCCTCGACCCGCCTGGAACAACTGGCGACAATAGAACGCAACGGCTCGCACCTGCTCAAACTCATCAATGACATCCTCGACCTGTCCAAGATCGAGTCGGGCAAAATGGAGATGGAAAGCATCAAGTGCGAGCCCATCTTCATCGTCGAGGAAGTACTGTCGATGATGCGGGTTCGCGCAATCGAGAAGCATCTCACGCTCGAGGCACAGTACGAGTTCCCCCTTCCCGAGTCGGTAATGAGCGACCCCACAAGGCTCAGGCAGATACTGGTGAATCTCATCGGAAACGCCATCAAGTTTACCTCCAAGGGCGGCATAACCGTCTCGGTCAGTTCCGAAGAGCCCGAGGAAGGCATCTACTGCATGGAGTTCCTGGTACGGGATACGGGCATTGGCATGACTGATGAGCAGGCGGCGTCGCTGTTCAGGCCTTTCTCGCAGGCAGACGCTTCGACCACGCGTCACTACGGCGGTACGGGTCTGGGACTTGCGATCAGCAGAAAACTGGCCCGGGCGCTTGGTGGTGATATAACCATATCAAGCAAGCTCGGAACCGGAAGCGTCTTCACGCTGACCATCGCCGCGGACGCCTGCCCCAACTCGGCAATGCTTACCGACACCTCCCAGATAGCAGTCGAAACCACAACTAAGAAAAGCACCGGCACCAAGAACATGCGGATCGGTGGGCGATTCCTTCTTGCCGAGGACGGTCAGGACAATCAGAAGCTCATCTCGACGGTTCTCAAACTCGCCGGTGCGCAGGTTGATATCGTCGACAACGGTCGAAAGGCGGTTCAGGCGGTGCGGGCGTCCGTCGAACAGAACAAACCATACGACATCATCCTCATGGACATGCAGATGCCTGAGATGGACGGCTACCAGGCGTCAACCCAACTGCGAACAATGGGCATAGAGACGCCGATTGTGGCACTAACCGCACACACCATGCCAATAGACAGGCAAAAGTGCCTCGACGCGGGATGTTCGGATTACGTGACCAAACCCATCGCCAGATACGAACTGCTGGGCCTGCTCGCAAAGATCCTGCACGGACAGGATGTGACCTGCGAAACTCCACCCGAACAGCCAGTCGCTAACGATTCGTGCCCGGACGTAATACATTCCGAACTAGAAAACGAAGAGGGGTTCGAAGAACTTCTTGCCGATTTCGTCGCGAGCCTCCCCACGCGGATCAACGACATGCGCAACGCCCTAAACGCCGGGATATGGGATGATCTTCGCAGGTTCTCCCACCAGCTCAAAGGCGCCGGCGGTGGGCATGGGTATCCGCAGCTTACCGATGAGGCACGCACATTGGAACAGTGCGCAAAGCAATGCGACCCAGGCGGCGCCAATGTTTCACTTGCCGCACTAGAGAGGCTGGTCAAAGCGATTCAAGCAGGAACCAAAGTCGCCTCGCCCAAGGAGCAACCGTGAAGATACTGATTATTGACGACAGCGATGACGCCAGAACAGTGGCAAAGGCTCGACTCGCCCCGGAAGGTCACGAGATCATCTGCGAAGACAAGGCCCTCAAGGCGGTCGAGGTGGCCACCGCGGTCAAGCCGGACCTGATTCTGCTTGATGTGGACATGCCGGGAATGTCAGGCTTCGAAGTCTGTCGCAGGCTCAAGCGACATGAAGACCTCAACATGGTTCCGGTCATATTCCTTTCGGGTTCATGCAACGCCGGAGACAAGGTGATCGGGCTCGACCTTGGCGCTGTTGACTATGTCACCAAACCATTCGACACATTCGAGCTTCGCGCTCGCGTAAGGGCAGCACTAAGAACCAAGCACCTTCAGGACATACTGCGCGACAAGGCATTGATCGACCCGCTCACAGAACTGGGGAACCGTCGAGCGTTCGACGATCGCCTGAACCTCGAATGGTCGCGTGCGATGCGGTACAACCTGAATCTGTCGATGATCCTCGCTGACATCGATATGTTCAAGAAGGTCAACGACGAGTACGGCCACCAGGCCGGTGATGAGGTGCTTAGACAGGTTGCGGGCAGGCTCAGCGCATGCCTGAGAGACTGTGACGCGATCTTTCGCTATGGAGGGGAAGAATTCGCCGCCCTCCTTCCACAGACGCCGCTCGATGGGGCGATGGATCTCGCCCAGCGATTGCGCGCCAACCTTGCCGATGAGCCTGTAACCGTGCAGAAGCAGCAGCTACAGGTGACGGCGAGTTTCGGGGCGTCGTCAAACACTCAGGTCAGCGACGCCAACGAGCTGTTCGTTTGTGCCGACAACCACCTGTACGAAGCCAAG
Organism: uncultured Planctomycetaceae bacterium; assembly: GCA_964632015.1. Lineage (GTDB taxonomy): Bacteria > Planctomycetota > Phycisphaerae > SM23-33 > SM23-33 > JAAYCO01. The sequence continues at coordinate 20,108 of CAZWAT010000004.1, read as the reverse complement.
GCATCGGGGCGAAACTGCATTCGACCACTCAACACCACCCCGGCCCCGCAACAGGAATCAAACTCATAGGGTATCAAGTGTTCGCAGGACGATATCAGGGCAGTCGGTCATGATACCCTGCTGCCCGTATCCAATGTACTTGCGGGTGTCTTCGTCGGTGTTCGAGAAGAACATGCTCGACCTCAAGCCAAGCTTCCTCGCGACCTCGCACAACTCAGGCGTTACGTCCCGCCAGGTCGGCTGGATGTAGGTCAACCCAAATTCCTTCTGTTTGCGAAGCGACGCCTCGTCCATAGGATGCGCTCGCTCCAGCACGCAAAGCTCTATGCGGGGATTGATCGCACGCACCCTCGATGCGTCCTTGTATGTGCTCATTGTCAGGTAGGCTGTCTCGTACAGGTCGAACTGGTCGTAGAGCCTGCATATCTTCGCAAGGCTATCGTCAGAGTTGCGATAAACCTGGATATTCATGCAGGTCCTATGAGCAAGGGCATCGAGCACTTCCTTGAAGGTAGGAATGGTCAGCCCATCAACCGCCGGGGTATCACGACGGTATTTTGTGTCGTGCGTACCTACGAACATCGAAAAGTTCAACCCGCGCAGCTCGTCGTGAGTATGTCGCCACACCTCCCCGCTACCGTTCGACGTGCGGTCTATCGTCTCGTCGTGCAGTACGACAGGCACTGAATCACTGGTGGATCTCAGGTCGAATTCGATGACGTCCGCACCGATCTCAACTGCCTTCTCCAGCGACAGAATAGTGTTTTCAGGATACTTGCCAGAAAATCCACGGTGCGCAGTGATGACGATTTCCTTGCTTTCGAACAGCTCTGCCAGGTTCATCCAAAATACCCTTTTGTATGAAGATCACGTATGAAGTTCGCCAGGAACTGTGCCTGCTTGCGCTGCACGCTCTCGATGAAGTGAACGTGGTCGCGGAAGGCGTCGTTACCGAGCGTCGCGGTCATGGTGTACAGATCCGCCAGGGGCACCTTTGAGTCTGTCATGATCTTATCGGCGACGGCGTTATAGGCGATGAGGTCACGCGAGAATCGTTTGAACGATTTCGACCGAGAGTTATGAATCTGATCCACCACGGGCGTCGAGCGAACCCACGCGAGCCTGATATCGTGCTGGTCAAACAGGCGAACAATCTCGGCAAGGTTGTTCTTGTAGTCGTTGACAGGCACCTGAAGAACATCCGGCTGGGGCGACTTTATATCATGCAGGCCGCAGTTGACCAGCGCCAACGCCGGTCGCCACGCTGGGTCACAGAGCCTGTGCTTGACATACCTAAGTACCATTCCCGAATCGCCGCCGTTGGCCCCGTTGGGCACATCGAGGTCTATTAAGGCTTCGTCTTCGCCTTGCTTGCGATCATAGCAAAAATCGTCCTTGATAAGCTCCTGAAGAAACGGCCCGTACTGAATAGAGATGCTATCCCCGATAACAAACACTACTGGTTTTTGATTTTGCATTTCCACACTTTCTCAAAAGTCCAATTGTTTAAAGTTGGGATAATACACGAAACCTCATTCGGGGGGGAGTATCTGTCGCATTTTCCCAAGCGCCTTTAGCTCTATCTGCCTGACCCTTTCCTTTGAAAGACCAAGGCTCCTGCCTAGTTGTTCGAGTGTTTTGACGCTGCCGTCGCTGTCCAGGCCGAAGTGGTCGATCAAAATCGACCGCTCGATGGGCGTAAGCGTGTCGAGCACGGTGTTGATGCTTTCACGCAGATCCCAAACACTGAATGTGTCTGAATCGTACTTGTCCAGCGCCGATGCTATCTCGACGATGTCATCGATTCCCGTTGCGAAGCGATCCATCAGGTGTTTTTCTTTGGGCACAGTGTGGGCGAAGTTTCGCATGATCGCCCACGATGCGTATGTCGAAAAGCGATGCCCCCTGGCGAAGTCAAAACGTTCCACGGCCTTCATCAGCGAGACATTCCCATCGCTGACAAGTTCAAAGAGAGTCATAGGCCCAGTGACGTGCCTCTTTGCAATCGAAACCACCAGTCGCAGATTTGCACGAATAATGCGATTTTTCACCATGTTCGCCCGCACCAGCAGAGACTCGACTTCGTTTATCTCACCGGCCGAGGGGGACTGCATGTCTATCTTGTCGCGTAGACGGTGGGCAAGATACTTGAGATAGTTGTACCGGCGGAACAGGTCACGCTCCTGCTGCGCCGTCAGAAGCGGCACGGCATAGAGTTCCCGCAGGTACGGGGGCAGATCCTTGCCCGAAGCGGGCGCGGTTTCGTCCGGAGATTCCAAGGCAAGCGCCGGACCGAGAATGACCTCCTTCGCATCGTCAAAATCGAATTGAGGATTATAGATATAATCTATTCGCAAACTCGCCAGTCGCTGCGCCCTGGCCTGGTTCACAATGCGATAGATGCTGTTTCGTGATTTGTCGTGCTCCTTCGCCAACTTCGTTGCCGAGGCCCCCTGAATGAACTGCATGTAAATCTGCGTCTTGACGGGATCGGGCATGGAGGTCGCGTCTTTGAATATCGCCTCGGACGGGTTCTGAATATCATGCGTGCGAATCACCTGGCGAATCGTCTCGACGCTCCTGTTGATTTTGCGTGAGATCCGTCGGCAAACTTCGACGAGGGGTGCGCCCCTTATCGCGCCAAGTCTTCGGGCTCGTCGAATGATGTCCGCTCGCTCTTGCGAGGTCATCTTGCTGAACGCGGCGGATTGACGTACCCGCTTGGAATGGCGACCTATGAACCTTTCAATGGAGCCTTCAAGAAACGCCAGCCTGCGCCTACCATCCGGGTACACAAGCCTTCTTGCCACCAGCCCACGACGCATCCATCGCTGAATGGTCTTGCTCGAAACATTGAATTTGGAAACCGCCGCAGGGAGGTCATAAATCGGTTCGGAGTAAGCACTGGTGAGAAGTGGAAAGCTGTTACACAATTCAAGGATCAGCGTCTTGAGGTCATCCTTCAGAAGCCTACCCACCATTGCGGGCATATCTCCCGATGCGGGCGGACGGTACCCCGTGATTCTGAATACGACGAAATCGTAAGGATACTCGATTTCGTCATTAAGCATCTCGGTCAGGGACTCTGCGGAATCAATATATCCCCTCTTGAGCCGCGCCAACCCGGCGCATAGCTCGGTGCTGAGGTCCGCGATCGGCCTATATTGATACCTCTTCACGCCGACCCTCCCCTACGAAACTAACCTTGCCCGCAGGAAATCCGGCGAAACCACCTACACCCGCAGAATCAATTCGTTGCGCCAGTTTCTTTGTGCAGTGCCGCCACATCCGACAGGGACGGTGAACCTTCCGGACCAGTCATCGCCTTGGTCATCGCATCTCGAGCGTCCTGGAGATCGGAAGTGTCTTTCGTCAAACGATAAAGCGCCAGATGGGCAGAACCAATCTGAGCCTGATAGACCCACATGTTCGTCCTGTCGGTCATTGTGCTGGCCGAGCGTTTGTACGCATCCACTGCCGAGCGGTACGCCTCGACGGCGGCCTCACGTTCATCGTCGACCGATGGCATATACGTTGCGGGTCCAGCACTGAGCGCCCGGGGCATCTCGGCCGACTGGCTCAAATCGCTGTACGCTTCTGCGATGTCACTTACGCAATCCGAGAAGATGCCGGAGAAGGCAACCCTGTCAGCACATAAATCGCCCAGCGCCATCGCAACGTCGCCACGAATGCTTGCCCGCTGAGAAACCTCATCGGAGCTAGCATTGCCCAGGGCCTCGGTGGCGTCACGCAGTGCCTTGGTCAACAGGTCCTTGACCTGACCCTGTATTGTCGCCCCCGATTCGATACGTTTCGCAAGTTCTTCGGAAGCAGTCTGAATTTCCTTCAGCGACTTGCCCGCCTCGTCACGCGCGGTGGTGAGATGTTTGCTAACTTCTTTGGCTTCCTCGCCCGCCTTCTTGCGCGACACGCCGGCTATCTCGGCAAGAGATTCCTGCACGCCGATCTGCCAACCAAGTTGATCCTTGGATGCATCGAGCTTTTCGAGTTCCTGATCAATCTCGCCCACTTTCAACGTAAGCTCGCCGGCCTGAAGCTGCTTTTCCATGCACTGATCCGCCAGTTCGAGACTTTTTTCGCCGGGCGTCGCCCTTGCCAACAGACGAAGCTCGCTGGCATCACGGGTAAGCTGCTCGACGGCTGTGAGCATCTGCGATCTCTGTGCGGATTTTTCTTCGATCTGCTTGCTGACGTTCGTTATCTGCTTTCGCAGGTTGGCAAGGCTCTGGGTCGCGGGGGTCTGCTGCCCGGAAGCTATCTCATCGAGCAGCGTCTGGGCATACTTGATCTTTCCGCTAGATCCGCGGGCGTCAACGGCCAGGTCGCGCTGCTTGGCCAACAACGCCTGGGCCTGTGCGAGTTCATTTTTCGCGTTGATCGAAAGCAACCAACCCTGAAGACGCCCCACCAGCGCCAACTGCGCCTTTGCCATAGCTTTGACAGACTCATCTGCCTGGTCGGCCTGGGCAAGCCCAGTCTCAATCGCCTTCCTTGCCTCGGCGAGTTTCGCAATTGCCTGGGGATCGGCACCGGGTTCCACTTCTACCTTGGCGTCATCGGAGGCTATGTTTCCCTCGACACGGGTGGCGGGGCTTTCGGAGATGACCATCGCGCTGTCCATCAGCTCCTGTGCCAGCGATATCTGACTGCGAAGGCTTCGATTTGCGGCCCTGGTGCTCTTGTCAGAGCATCCCGAAAGCATCAGCGAAGAGACGAAGGCAACCAGGACAGTTGCGACCAGGCGGCTTTTGGCAGTGTACGACATAGGTTCTCCAGTCTTGATCGCTTCACATGCGACCTGATGAGTTTGTACCAGTTTTGAAGCAGGTTTTCAACATTTGCATGTCATGCGAGTTGAAGTTCGTCAACCATTTTGCGAGCAACCGAGATCATATCCCCACACAGGGACGCTTTTGCCATTGGCGCGAAGACCACAACGGCGCCGGCGAGACACTGCACGCTGAGGGCGTCACGGGCAAGTTCGCCGCAGATCCCGGCAGATTTTCGAGCGGAATCCATATCGCCGCACATCAGCCAGCCATCTACCTTGACACATCCGCTGCACGCCAGCGGTGCGTATTCCATGTCGCCACAGTTCCACAGTAGAAACTCCTGGGCGGGTCTGGCGGTTTCGATCATCACCACTGAATACGCACGTGTGGTTCTGCTCGATCCGTGCCCCACCTCGTACCTGAAATCGAAAGCGCGAACAGGCAGCGAATCGATCCTGCCATGAGCAACGTTGGACACATGCGGGCTGTGACCGGCCTGGAACAACACCAGTTTATCGTAACGGAACACAAGATCGAAGGGATCTTGAGTGGAAAACAACAGGTTCATTCGGTGGGCGGCGGCGCCCATGGACGCCACACGTCTGTGCTGTATGATCCCCATGACAACAAAAGATACCACCGAGGCGCCAAGGATGCACATCAGCACGGCTTTGAACGCAATATCCATTAACCCTTACACCTCAGGGCAGCAGGTCATCAGCTCCCTGCGTGGTCGGTTCGGAACTCACCGGGGGCAGCAGATCATGCGATCCCCATTGAAGCTTCATGCCAAACGGGGGCTTGTACTCGAGGCGATAGTCCGGATGAGCGGTGTGCAGGCTTGTGATCCACGCCTGGATTCTTGTGTATCCTCCAGCTCTTCTGTTGGGGAACATCGGCGGGATCTTCACAGGATGCCGGAACTGACCCTGTCCCTCAGGCAGCGCAAAGCTCAGAAGCAGTGACGTTTCGGGGTTTCCGCGATCGATCATCTTTCGACCTTTCGACATGAACCCGTCAAGAAGGATGTAGTTGGTGTAGTCGACCCTTTCATTGGAGACCGGGATGTTGAACAGCTTCAATCCTCCCCGGACTTCCGCCCCTCCGTGGCAGGCGGCCGCGGCGCAATTATTGGCAATCATCGGCCAGACATGCCGACGGAAATCGACCATGAATCTGGGATCACTGGTAATGATTATGTCGTCCTTGATGCTTCTGTTGTCGGGATCGATCTTTTCGAGCATGTAATGCGTTTTTTGGATTGGGCGCAGGCTTCGGAATCTCTCCGCCGCCCTGGGTTGCTTGAAATCTTCCCTTCCCTGCATCATATCGATGAACCTGTTGACAACATCGTTTTGCAGCCGAACCGTGACCCTGTCGCTTGGGGTAAGCTCTTCAAGACGGATACGTTGAATATCGTCTTCACCAATCAGCCATTCGGTGCTGATGGTATCGATGCGTTGAGTCCCCGGCATCGGTTGCGACGTCTGCTCCGAGGCGCCCAACTGCGACAGCAGCGCCTTCGCCTTGATGTGGTTAGGGTTGATCTTCAGCGCGATCTGCAGATGACGTCGGGCCTCTTCTCGAAGATTCCGGCGATATGCCCATTCTGCTAGGTCGTAGTGTCCGTCGGCATCATCGTCCTGAAGCGCCTTGGCACGCTGGGTGTATTCGTCTTCTGTAGTGAGGGCGTCCTCGACCGCAGCGACTTCGTCATCCCTGAAAGTCATCGAGGCGATCCGGCTGTCCAGACGGTACCCGTTGGGGGTTTTAGTTACAGTCCCCGTCAGTCGGCGACCATCCTTGAGAATGAGCGTTTGAGTTTCCTGTGCTTCGACAACAGTCGAGAGAATCCCACAGGCCAGCACGATGCAGATAATTCTCAGGTTCATGACAGACCTTTCCTCATCGGCGCCCAGGGGCGTTTGCTCGCTTGACGCCAGTTGCACTTCCCGGAGCAAAGGCGGCAGTGGGATTCGAACCCACGAATAACCGATTTGCAATCGGTTCCCTTAGTCCGCTTGGGTATGCCGCCAAATGGAATATCACTAGGTTACAAATAGTTACGCCCCCGGTCAAGCGGGCGATACGAACCATTATTCACATCGAACCATCTTGGATGCAAATTTAATGGAACATTACCTCGAAGCGGCTTTTGCTTTTGCTTCAAGCATGCCAAACAGCGCCCTTCTGCCCCCCATTTCGGAATCATTCGTCCGGAGTTGCTCGATATGTCCAGAAAGATTGCGCATTGCCTGGGTATCGTCGCCGAAGCCTTCGAGCAGGCACTGGGCCATTTCCAGTTGCACATCCCAGAACATTTCAGGAAAAACCTCCGGATCAACGCCGCGGGCAAGCTGAGCATAAAGGCCCCCTGCCTTTTTGTAGTCTTTCATCGCGTGGTATACGCGCGCCAGCCCCAGAATGTTATATGCGTCAATGTCGACGCCCTCTTTCTTGCGTGCGACAACAGCCTTGTACCCCGCTTCGATACGCATGGCGAGGTCTGTGACCCTGGGGGTGACATCTTCATCCTCCCGAGCCGCCTGAAGCGCCTCAAGGGCTGCGCGAACTCCGCGATCATGGGATGTCTCAAGCGTCTCACGAAGCGTTTTCAGATATTCCTGGGCATTTGCGACCAGCGCGTCTCGGTTGTCGCGCGCCTTTTGCGCCTGGGCTTCCATTTCGATTTTGATAGGCAAGGGTAGATCCCGCCAGGCTGCAACCAGACGTGTCGCCAGGTCGCTCAGCGCCTGCTGGGGGTTTGACGAGTCCTTGAGCCCCTCCATCGCGGCGTGAACCAACTTGCCGTGCGGATGCTCAAGCGTCAGTCGCTCGGAGATTTTCAGGAATTCCGCAGCCTGCTTCTTGGCCCGGCTTTCGCTGTCGCCAATCTTTTTGACTTGTGTGAGGAGCGGCTTGTATTGGGCTTCTACATCTTTGACCTTCACCTGGCGACGTTCTTCGTCGACGGATTGGCACTCTTGCCAGAGCTTGAGCGACTCTTCAAGCTTACCGGCCTCGCACAGGGCGTCAGCGTACATCTGCTTGCTTGCGTAGGCCTGCTCGGGGGCGCTTCTTTCGAGCAGTACCCGGGCGAATTCAAGATAGGTCTTGCGATATTGTTCCAGTTCGTCCTTGGAAACCAGGCTGTCTTTGAGTGTGGCGATTCTTTTGCGCACCTGCTCGACAACCAGTTGAATGACACGTTCAGCCTGTTCGGGCGCGCGGTCTCGCACTTCATTAACACGTCTGATCGCCCTGTCTATGCAGTCGCTGGTACCCACCTGCACCAGCATGCGAACTTCCCATTCCATTGCGTTCAACGCCGCTGGAGTATTTGGCCAGCGCTGCACCAGACGATCCACATCATTTCGCAGAACATCCTGCTGATCGAGCAGTTCGTACTGAATGGTTATCTTGTCAAGCGACGACTGCGCTGCCCAGTTGTCGAGATCCTCCTTTGAAACGCGATATTTCGATGCCGAATTGGATTCGGTGGCATCCGCAATGAAGGAATCCAGTCTTTTTATCAGATCGGCGATGATGGTTCTTTCGGAAGATGCATCTTCGGCTTCCATCAGTGCACGGAAGCGATATCGAAGGGCATCCCGCCGCGATGCAAGGTGATTGATGTCCGCAAGCGGAACCTTTTCGAAATATTCCGCCGCCTTGACGAAGTTTTTTCGTTGCCGCTCGCCCTCGCTGAGAATTCCCAAGTTTCTGTACTGTTCGCCGATGTTCCTGTACCACGTCATCGCCTCGGGGTCTTTGGGCCAACCCTTGACGAATTTTTCCATCGCGGCGATGTACTCAAGGCGAAGCTCGTCCTGGTTCAAACCGGCGGAGGCGTAGTCACCCATCGCCCCCGAAAAACACACCACCGCATTAAGGGCGCTTTGATAAGCAAGCTGGCTCTTGCTGTCAATGCCCAGAACCTTCAGGAACTCACGCGCCGCGTCATCTCGCCGCTGGACATTCCGGCCGTTGACCACTTTAGTGAGTTGTTCATACAGGTAGCCTCTCTCCCACCATGCGAGCTTATGCGCTCGGCGTGAAACGCCGTCCTTCCTGGACAACGCCAGATCGAGCAGCTTTTCGCATTCCTCCGGACGATTCATGTTGCGAAGTTCGTGCCTTGCCACCGCGATCATCGCTACCGTGCCGAGTTTGGTGCGATCTTCCGCTTCCCGGTAGCGAGACCCCAGTATGTTGAGAAATTCGGTGGTGACATCCAGATCGTCCCATTCGTCGATGAAGTCCATGAACGCCTTCTGGCCTGCCATAATCTCGCGTGCCACTTTGGCAGAATCTTTCTGCCGCTTCGCCTTCGCTTCGGCGAGATGGTTTCGCAGCATCGCCGTTAGAACCGAGGGGTAGAGCTTGTCGTCCCTGCTTGAAGACGCTGAAGTGGCGTATGTCAAGAATGCGTCAATTGCCTTTGGGGCCTCGTTGAACTTGCCCTGCTCGATAAGAACTCGCGCATTTTCAAACTTCGCCTGGAACCTGATTCGCGGCTCGGTGTCGTTCTTGTCGGCCGAGGCGAGATGACGTGCTGCATCGTCGTGCTTGCCAAGCTCCCGTAGCGCAATCGCCTTGAGAAGATGAGCCTCGGGGGGCTCGCCGAACTGCGGGGTGAGGAATACGTCGATTTCCTTGATGGCGGTTTCAAGGGCGACCCTTCGGTCGGTTTTTTTCTCTTCGTCGTCGGGTGGCATTCCGACGCCGCGATACAACATCGCCCACGCCATAGTGTATTTAACGCGGTTTTGCAGGTCGCTCGCATGCCGGCCATAGAGCATGACATTGGTTCTGTCGCGATCTCTGCGATACTCCACAATCGTTCTATCGATATCTCGTTCGAGCCTCGACAGGACCATGGCGACTTCTCTTTCGGACATGGCGAGACGTTCATACTCATCGGGGCCGGCCAGAAGATACAGAATCCGCTGTATCGACCCGCTGGGTTTTTCGACTCCCAGAAGGTGGGCGATCATTCGCCGGCCTTCATAGACCTTCCACCTGCGAGGTTCGCTGTTGATTTTGCTCTTCTCGATCTGCCTGTAGATCTCAATGACCTGGTCAATAAGGGCATCCCTGGCAGCGGGATCGGTTGAACCGAGCTGGTTGAGAAGATCGGTCGCCTTGGCATCGAGTTCATCCACATCCGCAGCCTGATCCTGTGCGGTAGCGACAACGGAGGACGCCATTACACACAGTACCGCCAACAATGACAATTTGCGCATCAGCTTGTTCCTGCTTGAATAAAACCTGCTATACATATTCGATTGCACTCGCCAGAACGGTACGAATGCGCCCCGCATGAAGGCGGGTTCGGGGGCGATCCGTGTCGCCCGCATTTTCACGTCAGCCTCCGCCGACGAATCCCACCTTCTTGAAACCAGCCCTGACCGCCTGGTTGAACGCTTCGACTACAAATTCCCATCTCACGTCGGGCGCCGGAGTTATGAGCACCGACAGCTCGCTGCCGGTGTGTCTTTCCTGTCGCTGGGCGAGCAATTGGTGAAGTTCCGCGGCGGCGTTTTTGAGGGTATCGGGGCCGCCTTCAATGCCCATGTTTTCTCCGCGTACATAATATCTCACGCCCATCGCCCCTGCCGCATGAATCTCGATGTGCAGTTCCTGTATCACAACGTCGCTGGCGGCCGCCTCGCCCTTTTCGGGCAATGTCGCGGGAATAAGGCCTTCCTGCTCTCGAAAGCTGGTTCCCAACAGGAAGAATATAAGCAACTGAAAGACGACGTCGATCATCGGCGTCAGCGGCGGTTGCGTTTGCTTTGGGGGACGCTTGCGCTTCATCCTGGCCGAGACATAATGAACCGACTCGTCGCCTTCAACTGGTTTAATAGACCTTGCCATATCTAATCCACCTGGGCCGATATATTCATTTTTCGAATTCCCGCATCCCCGGCGGCAATCATTACAGGTTCAAAGTAGGCGAAATGAACCTTCCTGTCGCCACGGATTTCGAGAAAGAACGTGTCCTCATCGACATTGCTTTGTTCCCTTGTTGTGCGAAGTTCCGCTGTCAGGGCGTCCATGTCGATGGGTTGGGTTCTGAATTCCTTGTTGTTGATTTTGTACATAGACGCTCGCCCGCGCACCATCGGGTCGCTACTGTCTTCGTCGCCCTCGGCAGAGACTACATTGACAATCACCTTGTGGGGCGCTTCGACGTCGTCTTCCGATATTGCCTTGCTCTGAAGCGGATGCGCCAGTTGAACCGGCGCGAGGAGCTGGCTTGCGACCTGACTGGTGAGGATGAAAAACAGGATCAACTGAAATACGCAATCGATCATGGGCGTAAGGTTCAGGTCAAGCAATCCACCCTGTGATTTTGAGGATCTAGCCATTCTCGACTCCCTTTATGACGTCGGTCAAAATCACTGCGCCTTTCGGGCCGGACGGAAGGTCGAAACCAGTTCCTGTGCCGTCTTCATGGCTTCGGCTGACATGGCATCGATGCGATTTCTCAGGGCGGCATACAGCGCCAAAGCCGGAATCGCCACGATAAGGCCCTGCATGGTGGTCACGAGGGCGATACCGATTGACCCGGCAAGGTCGCCGGGGTTGGGCATCCCGCCCTTGGCGACGATAGAGAAGAACGCCAGGATCATACCCACAACAGTACCAAGAAGACCCATCATGGGTGCGATGTTTCCAATGACGTTCAACCACTCGATGCTGCGCAACATCTTGGTGGTACGTTCTTCCGAGGCTTCTTCAAGCGCTCGTTCCATCGCCGGGTATCCGTGCGGCGCTTCGGCCAGCGATGAGTTAATGAGATAACTAAGATAATCAGGCTGAGCGGAGGTCATATCGATCGCCTCGCGATACTGCTTTGCGTCGAACAGTTCCTTGACCTGCATCTGCACAGCTTCGGGAAGAATGTTCACCCGCCTGATTTCCAGCAAATACTTGATGGCGAGTGACAGCATCACCACACTCAAGAGTATGATGATGTAACCAATCGTTCCACCACCGAGAATAAAGACCTTCCAGTAACTAACGTCTGCCGCCTGTGCTAACATCATTGAGATTGCCCTTTCTCGCGCGTTGCCCCGCCCAAGCGAGGCTGTAATGTTTTATCAGGAACTCCGCCTTCAGGCATGCCCACTGCTTATCAATAATCCGGGATGATAATCTTCAACGTACCGCTGTTCTCTTTGGCGACGCGGGCCATATCTCTCATCGCACTCTGAATTCGCGATGGATCCATATTGGATGGTCTGAACAGGAAGGTGTTGAGGATTACCTCTTTTCTCTTGTTAAGCGAGTTAGTCACCGCCTGAATATCCCGCAGCGGCGGGAGGTTCGTGTTATCCGTAAGGAGATAGATGACCTTCCCACCACCTGGAATCCGCGACAATACCTGGAAAGCCCTTGCGATTGCCTGGGCCATGCCGCTGGGACTTCTTCCATCCGGTTGACTGTTTTCGCTGATGAACTCCGCCGCCCTTAGACGAAAAGCGTCAGAGGCGGGCACCAACTTCTTGTCAGGCATCTCTATGACGCCTTCATTGTAAAGAATTACGTGGAAAGATTGAGTCTTACCGTCAAGCTTTCCGATCGAAGTCGCAAGTTCGAGGCCTACCCTGTCGAACACGTCGACCATCGAACCGGTGTAGTCAACCACATACACGATGCACCGGGCGTTGCTACCCGATCCAAAGAAGGATGAGTAGGGTCCCGATGATGACGGCCCGCCAGCTTCCCATTTGCTGCTGGCGGTTCCGGAGCTACCAGGCGCCATCAGCACCGATCTTTCGGGTTTAGTGTCGGATGGCAAGGCCGATTCCCGCACAGTGGTTGAGACTTTCTCTACACTGGTTTCGCTGGCGACCTGGCTTCGACTGGGCGTTAACGCCCCACCGGGATTGGGGCTGGGAGTAACGCCCTGAACAATCATCTCTTCGGGCATCTCGTTAACGGTAAGCATGGTCCCAAGGAAGATGATGACCAGCAGAAGCCCGACGTGAAAGAACAGACTGATCATCAGGGGCATGATGTTGGCCATCATACCCATAACGACACCATCGGGCTCTTCATGAACCTGTTGGACAACTTCTTCAGGTTGCTGGAGTTCTGGCTGTTGCGCCGGGGTTCCAGACCCATCAGGCGGAACCTGTGGACGTGGCAACGACGCCAGACCGGCGGGGACGGCATTTACCTTTTTGCAGTGCGGACAAGTTACCTGTCCAGACTCGCCGTCCGCCACAAGCAGCTTTCCACAACTCTCACAACGAAAATCTACAGCCATTTGCCGAAACCTCCCGTACCGTTTTGCGTTTCAGCATTATTCAGTCAACTGTCGCCTCGCCTATGGTATTAGAAATATAATGGCCTGGGCAAATAATTCGCCTGGATGAAAAAGAGCGACAGCATTGTTCAGGAGCCGTTTTCGGCAGTTCACTACTTGTAGCCAACCGTATCGTACATGTCAATACCGTAACAGGTTTACTTTTGGAAATAGCTCTATTGCCTGGGTAATTATGCGCGCTTCGGCGATTACCGGTTTGAAGATTCGCCCTGGTTTAGTAAACTACCCAACACTGGCGTTAATAATCGCCCCGGGATAAGTCTTGGCCGACCAAAAAGAAAAAATGACCGCAGTGATGGGAGCTTGCATGGCGGGCTTGTTGCTCGCATGGAGAAGACTGCTCCGGTTCCGCTTCGTGGCCAATGACCTGCGTTCGCTTCCTCACAAGATGACATCGCCGGGGCTCTACGTATTCTGGCACGAGATGCTGTTGGTTACCGCAAGCGCGTATGGCGACTTGATCTGTCCGCTCATATCCCGCAGTTCGGATGGTGACGTCGCAGCCGAGGCGATAAGGCGGATTGGCGGCGAGGCGGTCAGGGGCTCCACCAATCACGGGGGCAAGGATCGTGGCGGAGCGTCAGCCATGCTCAAGATGCTTCGAATGGGCAAGATACGACATATGGGAATCGCGGTTGACGGTCCCATAGGCCCGCGCAGAATTGTTTCACCAGGAGCGCCCCTCCTGTCGAAGCTTAACAACATGCCCATTGTCCCCGTAGGTGCGGCATTAGGATTGTCACAGGCGATGGGCAAAGAGAATCAGATGATCCGCGTTCCAGTCCCCTTCTGTCGATGCTGGATCGTGATGGGCGCTGCCATCGAGCCACCCGCACGCGCCAACAGGCATGAGTATCGGCAAATCGTTCAAGACGCGTTGGACGCGGTGCAGGCTCAGGCTGAGAGCTACGCTCTTGGCGGCTCGGGACCCAAGGCGCTGGATCTGCCCCATATCAGACAGGTCTGAGGCAGCCTACCGCCTGGATGATCCGCCTCAGGCGATCTTTCCGAGCAGCTCGATACCGGCGCCCACCATCTGCCCTACCGATTCAAAGTGAACGATACGGCAATTATAAACAACCGTCCTGGTGCGCCGTCGTTTGGGCCTGTCGCCTTCGAGTGAAGGCAGGCGAAGCTCCAGGCGGAGTTCTTCGTCCACGATCAGCTTGCGCCTGGTGTTGAGCAGGAGCATCGCGCCGTTTTCAGAAATATTGGCGGTTCTACCCTGTGCAACCGCCCTGCCTTTCGAGTCAGACAGCCTCGCTGGATGAGCAGCGGGCATGCGTATACAATCGCGACGCTCGGCAATACGTAGAGTCATACGGTAACCTCCGCCCCGGCCGATGTGCCGGTATTCTATAGATCGGCCTGAATGGTGAAGGTGTTAAGCAACTCCTGAAAACATGCCTCAAGGCTCCGAGGGCATGCTTGCGGGAGTATCGGTGTGGTCGCCCCGTGTCGCGTCGTTAAAGTCGATAGGAAGCAGTTGGTTGATAACCAGCGCCATTTGACCGCACGCCTGGGTCTGTGCGGGCATGATGATGTTCCCGGCAGCGAGATCAGTAACTGCCTGCACATATCTCAACATTTCGCGTTGCACTGCTTCTGGTTTCTGCGGAAGAGCATCATCCACCAGCTTCAGCTCGATATCGGCTGGCATTTCTTCCCTCAGGCGAGCCAGACCGCTCGCGATCTGGAGACGTTGATTCTCATCGGCGTCGATAACGTTGATCCTTACCTGCCTGAGCCCCGCGAGACGTTGCTCTTGAGGCTCGTCAACGGTTACCCCGGCTTCCTCCAGCACGTGAGAAACCTTCTGACGTGCGTATTCGATTTCGCTGATTTCCTCATTTGATTCAGTGGATTCAGCAAGGGGCGTCGCAGAAGAATCCAGCGAGGAAGAAGATTGCTGCGTGGGCATTTCATACGCTCTCATCGCCATTGCCGGTTCACCGCCAGGTTCGTTGCGAAGTTTGGCAGATACCTGCGGCTCGTAATAATCAGAATCGTCGGTCAACGTTTCAGGTGATTCCGTGACAGAGTCGTGCGACAACGCCACAACTTCAGGATCATACTGCGATGCGCTCCAGAGCATGACGCTTACAATCGCTCCCACAGACAGCGCAATGAAGAACACGGCTGCGGTGGCGATGTATCGAACCCATGGCAGCGTAGTCTCCTCCGGGGCGTCGCTCGTGGCGACCAGGCGCAATCTCTCGGCCTTGGCGAGCACCTCGTCAACAAAACCCTCCGACGCCCTGTGCCGGGGGAGCGATCGAATGGATTCCCTGACCTCGATAAGCTCTTGCAGTTCCCTCGCGACATCGGGCCGAGTGTTTATGAGCGACTCCACCACTGATGCGTCGGCATCGTTAAGCTCTCCGTCGATATACGCGGACAACTGCTGACGGATTTTGTCTATCCGGTCACTCATGATCACCCTGAGGAGTTTTAAGCATGTCCTTCATCATGCACCTGGCCCGATGAAGCCTGCTTTTAACTGTTCCCACAGGCACATCCAGCACACGGGCGATGCGGGAATAGTCCATCTCTTCCATGTCTCGAAGAATAATCATCAGTCGGTGCTCGTCATCAAGCCTTTCAAGAGCTTCATGCACCCGCCTGCTCTGTTCTGACGATTCGATGCCCACATCAGGCGATGGTTCCCTATGCTGGGCAAGCCTGTTGCCCAGGGCGTGGGCCTGCGTCCCGTCGAGACCATCACCATCAAGCGGTGTGAAGCGAATTCGTCCACACCTTCGTCTGTAAGACAGGGCAAGATTCGCGCCTATTCGAAACAACCAGGTATAGAATCCGCTTTGATTGCGGAACTGACCAATCCGCTCGAGCGCCTTAAGGAAGGCTTCCTGCGCGAGTTCCTCTGCCTGCGCCCATCTGCCTGTCATCCGGTACATCATGTTTACCAGACGGTCTTGATACTTGGCGACAAGAAAGCCAAACGCCTGCATGTCGCCCTTTCGGCACTTTTCGACCAGCGCCTCGTCCTCGAACTTCAGCGTAGTCGAGACCCGCTGGTCACCCGCAGGCCCCGATTCCGTCGTCACCGTTTTGGACGCTTTACTGGTCAAATGGTTCCCGGATTGCGGATAAAGATGATCCTAACTTCTAATATGCCCCTGCCCTGTAACGATCCACTTGTAAGTTGTCAGATCCTTCGCTCCCATCGGGCCTCGGGCGTGAAGCTTGTCTGTGCTTATGCCGACCTCCGCACCGAGCCCGTATTCTCCACCATCGCTGAACCTGGTTGAGGCGTTAACCATTACGCTGGCCGAGTCTACGCCAGCGACGAACCTGTTCGCCGCATCGATGGACGTTGTGACAATAGCATCTGTGTGCCCGCTACCAAAGGCATTGATGTGGCTGATCGCCTCATCGAGGTTCTCCACAACTTTCACCGCGAGCACCAGGTCGAGATACTCCTCGCCCCAGTCAGCGTCGGTTGCCTGCTTCATCGCGGGAACGAGCTTTCGACTTGCGGGGCATCCGCGAAGTTCGACACCCGAGGCTGTGAGCCTCTCGGCTATTTTGGTAAGCATTCGCTGTGCGGCTTGGGCGTGCAACAGCAGCGTCTCCATGGCATTGCACACAGCAGGCCGCTGACACTTGGCGTTGAGCACGATGTCAAGGGCCTGCGATTCCTCGGCGTCATGATGCAGGTAGACGTGACAGTTGCCTGTATAGTGCTTGATAACTGGAATGGTTGCTTGCTCGACGACCGCCCTTATCAGGCCTTCGCCACCCCGCGGAATTATCAGGTCTATCATACCCTGGGCCTTGCATAATTCGCCCACTACCGTCCTGTCAGTGTTGTCGATGACAGTAACGGCGTCCGCGGGAAGATTCGCCTCGCTGAGTCCTCTCTTCATGGCGTCGGCAATGGCCATGTTTGAATGAATCGCTTCTTTCCCACCACGAAGGATACATGCGTTTGCGCTCTTGAGGCACAGTGCGGCCGCGTCGGTAGTGACGTTCGGACGAGACTCGAATATCACGGCGATCACCCCGATAGGCACGCGTCGTTTTTCAATTCTCAGACCGTTGGGACGGTTGTATGCTTCTATCGCCTCCCCCACCGGATCGACCTGCAATGCAATCTGTTCGATTGCGCAGGCCATCTTTTCTATCGCTTTATCGTCAAGCGTCAATCGCTCGATCATTGCGAAAGAAAGCTTCATTTCCTTTGCTCCGACAAGGTCTTTGGCGTTCTGCCGCTTGATGTGACTTGAGGACTGCCTCAACGCCGAAGCGCAGGCCATGAGGGCGTTGATTCTTGCCGATCCATCCGTCAACGCCAGCATGGCTGCCGATGCCTTCGCCGCAGTGGTGATTTCACGAACGTAAGCTTTTGCGTCCATTTGCATTACTCCCGATCCACAACCTACTATACACAAGTCTTTCGGGCAAGAGATTGCATTGGCTTGAGTCGGGTCGGAAATCAGCGCAGAAAAAATGGCGGGCCTGCCGCGGGGGGGGACGACAGGCGCCGCCTCGGCAATCGAACCGGCCGGGGGGGAGCCGGTCCGAAAGGGGGTTTAGCCTAATTTTACCTCTGTCTGCTTCAGAACTCGCCTGATACAGACGTCAGTCATACCCTACAACGCATATTGTAGCACCATATGCACCTTATGCAAAAGAAAATATCGGGTAAACACCTTATTGCCTCCAAAATCCAGATGAAAACCCCTCAATTTCCAAACGTTCTTAACGCATGTTGACGTCGGTGGTTACGTAACAGGGTTTGTCGCATTACTTCATGTTGTCCCAAGGATATGAGATTCTATAATATTTTTGTTTTTTTCTTTGTTAGGGGAATCCACTTTGCGCATCCGCGCCAAATACCCCTATCGTGATGAGGAAATCGCGGTCACAATAGGCCCAATCACGTGAGGGACAAGCACTCGACAACTGTAGTCTTCGCAGATCTCTCTGTTCTGTTCAAAAGTCTTGTGCATGTCCATAAGCTCGCCCTGCTTTGGATATCTTCTCACCGTGAAGTAAACGGTGATGGGCTCGGACTCGTAGTCGCCTGTTCGCACCTCATGACTGCTTGACCTTGTTTCAAGCACCAATCTCGATTGCAGGCAGCAATCCTCATCCATGGCGATGGTAATGCTGGGTTCGCACTGAAGGGGCTTTACTCCGGGTAAGTTCGCAAACTGGGCCAGCGGAGAATTCGCCAACAGCGCCTCTGAAACTATGGCATCACGGTTACCTTCATATTCGATGTTGAACCCGAAGCACACATCGATCGCCTCGATGTCCAGCCCGCTCATGCCCAGGAAATACGTGCTTCGATGAAGCAACCAACGCTGCATGTTGAACGCCAATTCGAGGTTGTTTGGATTAAAGTAACCAGCACTGAGCCTGGTAGGATGAATCTCGACCCATCCATACGACCCACTGTCGCGGTTCCCCTCGAGAACAAACTCGCCGGTCTCGCGCGAGTAAAAAGAAGTCATGTCGGGAAACTCCTTCTGCACCGCCTCGTAAAAATGCAGAACCGTCTCCCGCGAAGTCGGAAGTGGAAGATTGGTCAGCACACTCACACTCATGAAGAAGTCGTCGACAATACTCGAGAATTCCAGCGGCAATTCGCGGTCGTTATTTCGCATCATTTCCACCTTTTCGCGAGACCTTCCTGCGAACATTCAATCGCGGCGCTTCTTGTGCAACAAGGCTGTCGGCGGTGATCGACTCGGTGACAAACGTGTTGCCCCCCACCGTGACGCCCTTGCCGATAATCGTCTTGCCACCAAGGATCGTCGCGTTGGCGTAGACGGTCACGTTGTCTTCCAGCGTCGGGTGCCTCTTGAGACCCTTTATCGCCCGGCCTCGCTCGTCTTTCGGAAAGCTCAACGCACCAAGCGTCACGCCCTGGTAAATCTTAACATTGTCTCCAATGGTCGTCGTCTCTCCGATAACAACACCGGTGGCGTGATCTATGAAGAAATTCGTCCCGATGGTTGCACCCGGGTGAATGTCGGCGCCTGTGACGCTGTGGGCGTGCTCGGTGAGTATGCGAGGCATCAACCCAACCCCAAGATTCGTAAGTTCGTGGGCAACACGATACACCGTCACCGAATAGAAGCCGGGATAGCAGTAAATTATCTCGTCAAGGCTCTTGGCGGCGGGGTCGCCATCGTACGCGGCCTGAGCGTCAAGCGCCAGCGTGTCCCGCAGGTGACCAAGACGCGACAGAAACCTGCTGGTTATGGAACGCGCCTGCTGAAGGCATGCTTCAGAATCGCTGCACGGCCCACATGCGCCGGTAGCGCACATGCAGAACCGAATCTGCTCGACAAGCTCGTCATAGACGCGCTTGAGCATGCTTCCAATATCATAACGCGCACTGCGCTCGGTCATTCTGCTACCGAAGAAGCCCGGAAAAAGCAGCTTGCGGACTTCCTCCAACACCTCGACTATCCTGTCACGCGATGGTAGAAACGCATGCCCGATGCGGTGAGTGTTGGCGGTTCGCTTATAACTATCGAGCAACCCCTCGGTAAGGGCGTCGAGATCGTAATCGTTTTGATTGTTCATTGTCGCATCCTCAGGCCTTATCATCATCTTTACTTGCTTCGGCGTCCAGTTGTTTTGACGCCTGCATCAATAAAATGCCTGAAACCTCCCTGAAAACAACTATTTTTTCATCCTTTGTGGGCCAGTCAAACGTTCAATGATGGACTGATCCGTTTTACACCATATTTATACCGCAAGGATAAATATCCCTATTTATCCTTTTGCAAT
This sequence comes from uncultured Planctomycetaceae bacterium, assembly GCA_964632015.1. Lineage (GTDB taxonomy): Bacteria > Planctomycetota > Phycisphaerae > SM23-33 > SM23-33 > JAAYCO01. Next base: position 206 of record CAZWAT010000004.1, on the reverse strand, counting down.
GTAACCCTTGCTCTATCAATCTGTTATGATACCAAACCATGCGGACAGAAGCAACCCTTTGTGCTTCAAATCGGGATCAGAGGATAAAAGAGGGTAAAACTAGAATAAATGTCTCCAACTGAAGGATAAATGAGGGTAAATGGGTATAAACGAGGATAAATGTCTCCGGTCCGAGGATAAATGAGGATAAATGTCTCCGGTCAGAG
>CAZWAT010000003.1:0-46638 GCA_964632015.1 uncultured Planctomycetaceae bacterium | reverse complement strand
AGCCAGCAGGGTCTCGCTTTTGCCGTCAATTGTTGCGGCAAATTTATTGGCGCCCATATAGATCACCTGATTGGGATCCGCGGCTGCCGACTGGACGACCACATCGCTTTCGCGGTCCAGGCCTACACGAACTTCTTCGACATAGGCAGCCAGAAGCGCCAGGGCTGTCAACGCTGCCGAGCCAATAGCAAAACCCTTACCGGTCGCGGCAGTGGTGTTTCCAAGGCTGTCCAACGCGTCGGTTCGCTTTCGAACCTCCTCAGGCTGACCGGTCATTTCAGCGTTTCCACCGGCGTTGTCGGCGATGGGGCCATAAGCGTCTGTCGCCAGGGTAATGCCCAAAGTGGCGAGCATGCCAACCGCGGCGATACCGACGCCATAAAGACCAATTGACATGTTTTCAAAGCCGCCGGAGAAACCATAAGCCAGAAGAATAGCGACACTGATCGTCGCCAGTGATGCCCAGGTGCTCTTCATGCCTTCGGCGATTCCACCAATGATGACGGTGGCTGCACCCGTCTCGGATTGCTCAGCCAGTTCCCTTGTGGGTTTGTAATCGTAACTGGTGTAGTATTCGGTGAACTTGCCTATCACCACACCGGCCAGAAGACCGGTCACGATCGATCCCCACACGCCCAGCCAGCTCACCTGCTCGATCGAGCCGAGCAACAAATAGCAGACGCCCAAGCCCGCAATGGCGATAAGGACAGTTGAGCCGAACACGCCCATGTTCAAAGCGCCCATGAGCTGCTTCATCGAGGCGCCTTCCTTCGCCCGGACCATGTAAATGCCCAGAACGCTCAGGAAAATGCCAATACCCGCGAGCACCATCGGTACGGAGAGAATACGAACCTGCTCGCCAAGATCGGAAACGCCCAGGCTCATGGCCGCGGCGATGCCAAGTGCGGCAGTGGCGAGAATCGAGCCGCAATAGCTTTCGTACAGGTCAGCGCCCATGCCCGCGACGTCGCCGACGTTGTCGCCGACGTTGTCCGCGATGGTGGCCGGGTTGCGCGGGTCGTCTTCAGGAATACCCGCCTCGACCTTACCCACAAGGTCGGCGCCGACATCGGCTGCCTTGGTGTAAATACCACCACCAACACGAGCGAACAGCGCCTGGGCGCTTGCACCCATACCAAACGTCAGCATGACGACGGTAACCTCGAAGAGGCTCATTTCATAGCCGAACATCGGGGCGATCTGGGTCAGAACAATGAACCAGCCCGAGATATCAATCAGGCCGAAACCCACCACAACCAGGCCCATGACAGCACCGGCGCGGAAGGCGGTCTGCAGACCCTTGTTGAGGCTTTCCTTTGCGCCCTGGGCGGTACGGTTCGACGCCATCGTCGCCGTCTTCATACCCAAAAAGCCGCAAAGACCGCTGAAGAAACCACCCGTAAGGAACGCCACAAAGACGATGGGATGCTGAACGCCGATTTGTCCCATCCAGAACAGCAAGGCCGAGACGACAATGAAGAATATCGCCACAACCTTATACTGTCGCTTAAGATACGCGTATGCACCCTGGGTGACGTATCCAGCGATTTCCTTCATACGATCGTCGCCCTCGTCGGCTCGTTTCACCTGGCGGAAGAAAATCCAGGCAAATACCAACGCCAGAACCGACCCTATCGGAGCCACCCACCATATAAGGGGAATGGGCGCCGCCTGCACTTCGGCAGTCGCGTCCGCTTCGGGGGCTGGGGCTTCTTGACCAAAGGCGCTACAGGCCCCGGCCGTCAAGCAGGCCAGAACCAGCCCGACCAACAACCACCTCGATTGGTGACTTCGATCGCTGTTACTGTGCTTCACCATTAACTCCTTCGTCCTGTCTGGTTGCGGAACTTCCGCTGAAAAGATAACACGGTCTGGGGATATTCGCAGAAAGCTTTCAGAGAATCAACCTTAAATGGGACAGGAAATCCATTATAAACCTTTGTTCCTGGGGACTGCACAAACTTGAAGCTCAGGAACAGACCAACGCGCTGTCACGGGTGCAAACTGTGTTGGGATATCGCCCTTCGCTGCGCCTGAATCAGTTTGCGAATGCCCGTACGCCCCACCGCAAGCATCTTTTCTAGCTCGGCCGGGGCGAACGGCTTTTGCTCGGCAGTGCCTTGAAGCTCGACAAATTCACCCTTCGATGTCATCGCGAGGTTCATGTCAACCTGGGCGCCGGAATCCTCAGAATAGTCCAGATCGAGCAGGACTTTCCCATCGACAATACCCACCGAAACGCCCGCCACCGCGCCCGTTATCACGCCCCTTGGGCACAATCCAAGCGACATCTTCTTTTTGACCGCCAATACCAAAGCCACATACGCCCCGTTTATCGCGGCGGTGCGTGTCCCCCCATCGGCCTGCAGGACATCGCAGTCAAGATAGATCGTTCGCTCCTGGAGTTTCTTGAAACAAACCACGCTTCTGAGCACTCTCCCGATAATGCGCTGAATCTCCACGCCTCGTCCGTCGGGCTTGGCGATTGGTCGGGGCTTTCGGCTTGAAGTGCTCGCAGGGAGCATTCCATATTCAGCGGTCACCCATCCCTTGCCCGATCCCTTACGCCACTGGTCGACACCTTCGACCCAGCTTGCGGTGCATATCACCTGCGTGCGTCCCATGCTTATCAGGCATGAGCCGTCCGCCGGGGGAACGAACCCGCATTCAATAGTCACCTCTCGAAGCTGATTTGCACGCCGTCCGTCATTTCGTCTGATAATCGCCATCCGCAGAGTGTACCATACCTTGCCACGCGGGCAAGGGTATCGACAACAGCCCTTCCGGCGGCGAGAATGGCACGATAAGGAACACCATATGACACATGAAACACACCGCAGCGCCCTGCATGACAAGCATGTTTCGCTCGACGCCCGCATGGGCCTGGATTCCGGCTGGGACATGCCGCTGAGTTATTCTTCGTCGCTCGATGAGGCCAGGATGGTTCGAAAATCGGCGGGCATTTTCGATGTCAGTCACTTCGGGCGAATCCGCATAAAGGGCGACGACTCGCTTGATCTGCTTGAACGCGCCTGCACCTGCGACATCGCGCACCAGGAAGATGACACCGCCCAGTGGACGTTGATTTGCAACGAAAAGGGCGGAATCATCGACTACTCGAGGGTTCTTCGCCTGAGCGACTACTGGTTGATTCTCACCAGTCCCACCAGTCGAGCAAGAGTCATCGAGCATCTTGAATCCCTCATGGCGGGCCTGAATGTGAAGATCGACGACCAGACCACTAAAACCTCAATGGTGTGCGTAGCGGGTCCGCAGGCTCCGAGCAGGCTTCAGGCGGTAATGCCCATGCCCATCGCCTCGCTCGAATATGGATCGGTGAAAGCGGGGTCGTTTCTCATCGCCAGGTACATCGCGGTGCGAGGCGAGTTGGCAGGCCTGTTCAGTCTTGACGTCATCCTTCCGAACATGCTTGTTTCGCAGGCGTGGCGATTCATCACGGAAAAGGCTGGCGACAACATGATAAGCCCCGCCGGGTGCGGCGCGTGGGATATACTTCGCCTCGAGGGCGGGCATTTGCGTTACGGGCACGAGATCAACGAAACCATCAATCCATACCAGGTGGGATTTGGGGATCTTATCGACACGCGAACGGGCTTTGCAGGCCAGGAGGCGTTAGCATCGCTTGGGGCAAAGCCCCCGTCCCGCAGACTCATCGGGCTGGTGCTGACGCCAACGCAAGAGACCTCTGCCGCGCCAGTCCCGCGCCAGGGATCGCCCGTGCTGCTTTGCGATGGCACAGAGATAGGCAACGTCACAAGCGGGACATTCAGCCCGGCGTTGGAGGCGCCAATTGCGATGGCGCATGTTTCTTCGGCATCGGCGCAGGCGGGAATGGACGTTGAAGTTGTTATCGACGAGAATCATCGCTGCGGGGCGAACCTGGTGAATCTGCCCTTCGTGAGATGAAGAGCGAAAGTTGCGGAATCCGTCACGTTTTGGTGTATACTCACCTGTCGCCAAACCGCGGAAACGCGAGGGAGATTATGCACAAGATAACATCCGCCACAGCAGTGTTATTAAGCCTTCTTTGCCTTGCAGGCTGCAATGAGGAGCCGAGGGTATCCGCCTCGTCCTCGGCTGCCCAGGCATTGTTCGGCAGGCGCGACTCGTCTGAGCATACAAGCGATGGAGACTCGTTCACGATACTGCTTACGGTTTTCACCGATGCCGATCATGTCAACAGAGCCATCGCATCCAAGCAGGCCACCGGGTCGTCAACAGGCTGGAAGAACCTTTTCGTCGTGCACGATGCCCACAGCAGCGCGTTGTACATGGGCACATATTCCAATGCCGAGTCGGCGACCAAGGATCTCAACAGGGTTCGGAGTTTCGTAAGCACCCTACCCACCGGGATGAAAGTCAAACCCTTCGAGTCTGCCAACCTTACCCGCATGCCGGGCGAGAACCCGGGCAAGCCCGAGCACGATCTCAACAACGGCAACGGGTACTACACCGTCGTGGTAGCCCACTTCTACAACAGCCCCGAAGACGGCGTAGCCAACCGCAGAGAGCTTGCGGTTAAATGCGTCGAGCAAATGCGTCGAGAGGGTTACGAGGCCTATTACCTGCACGGGCCAAGCGTTTCGTATGTGACTGTCGGATCATTTGACCAAAGCGCCTACAAGTCCGTCGTCAACGACCAGGGCATTGTTGAAGCAAGACCCAACGACGAGACAATGAGACAGGTGTTTCTTGATTTTCCAGAACTTGTCATTAATGGCGCCACAGAGATAGTGACCACGGTCACCCCAACAGGCCAGACAACCAGAGGAGCCACAAGCACTTATGTCATGCTCATCCCGCAGCGAAGGTCGTCACGTACCAGATAAAATTATCATCGCTACGCGCAATAAGGGCAAAGTGCGTGAGATTCGTGAGGTTTTGCGGGGGCTTGAAATACCCGTGGAATCCCTCGATGCCTATCCACACATCCCCGAACCTGTCGAAACCGGCTCGACCTTTGCAGAAAACGCCGCTCAGAAGGCTTTCTATTACGCCAGACAGACAGGGCACTGGTGCCTTGCGGACGATTCGGGCCTGGCGGTTGACGCACTGGACGGCAGACCCGGCGTGCTCAGCGCGCGATTCGGTGCGGACGAAGTACCACCCGAGTCACCAAGGCAGGTCATCGATGCCGCCAACAACCGCAAACTCCTTCGCCTGCTCGACGGCGTGGAAGATGAACAAAGAACCGCAAGATTCATCTGCTGCCTTGCGCTTTGCGACGGAACCCAGGTGGTAATTGAAACATGCGACAGCGTCGAAGGCGTAATTGGCCACGAGGAGAGGGGCGAAAACGGGTTCGGGTATGATCCGCTGTTCTACATTCCAGAATTGGGACAGACAACGGCCCAGCTGCCCCCCCAACACAAAAACTCGCTCAGTCACCGTGGAAAAGCCCTGCGAAAATTCAAAGTTCTTCTCGGCGAATACATCGGCCGATGAGACCGGTGTTCATGCGGCCTGACCTGACCTCGCCGAACAACAAAATAAGCGTCTGATGGAACCCGCCGCCAGAATCATCCCGGCCAATACCGCATAGATCATCACGGTGACGTGCCACTTTACCTCCCCCAGAGGCCCGTACTCGCCATAGTCGAAAATGTAATACATCCACCTCCACTGGTGCCAATGAAAGCCAGTATCATCCACAACAGCGCCAAACACGCCAAAAACAGGATTCACCCGCACACCAGCCGACAACACATCCACCGAGAGGGGATACGACGCATGGTTGATGATCCCACCCATCCAGAACGGTGTCGCCGAGGCGAGTATTACCAGCATTGCAACCACCATGGCGGCGATGGGGCGATTCCGTCGAGACATAAACGCACACACCGCGGAGATGCACACCAGCGCCAACGTGGCGAGAACCGCATAAACCTTCAACGCCCCCAGCAGTGTCAACCTGCCCTCCTCGCCCAGGGCAATGACAAGAATCACCAGCCCCACAAGCACTCCATCGGCAGGCGCACAACCTCTGAGCATCGCCCCCCATATCCCCCGACCACCCGCACAGAGAGCGGGCGTGAGCAGCCCCACCCAGACAACGCATGCGCTGAGAGTAGTCGTCACAGCCGCCAAAACCCCCTCCTGGCCGGCGAGGGAATGCACCAGCGGAACAAACCCAGCCGAGGCCAGGCCAAACGCCAGCACAACCAGCCAATCAGCCCTGCTGGGCCAGTTTGCCCCTGTGCCCGGATCAACCTGTTGTTCGCTCATTGGTCCGTTGCCTGTTGGTCCTGTGCCTGCTTGAACTCGTCTATGAGCTGGCGAAGCTGCCGGGCGTATTCGTCCAATAACTGTCGGTGACGATCAAGATCCGCCTGTGTCGCCTCGATCTGGTTAAGGTGCGTCTGCGCATCCATCAACGGATTGAACACACTGCCACTCGGCGAAAGCCTTCGGGTCCACGTACTCATAAGCCGGCGAGCGTCGGCGTCCGTTCGCGGCAGAATGTCTCCACCGGGCAACAGACGCTGCTCATCCATATAGTATGCCCCGCCGATGCGCAAACACTGCGAAACCAGTTCAAGGTCATACGCCAGCGCCCCTGGAAGCGCGCGAACCACGACAAGACCCTCCGGCCTGAGCGACGAAAAATCATCCGCCCAGTCCATCAACTTCTCCGAGTCGTACTCTTTGCCTTCGATCCAGTATCGCCCGAACCTGTCAACCTCCACCACTGCCCTGCCGTAAGGCGAATCCTCTGCCCCCTTTACAGGCGAGATGACCACTTCAACAGCGGTCCCGATCGGAGGAATAGTTTTGGGGTTCCCCGCGAACTCCAGTATTGCATTGTCGTTGCTGCTTTCGAAAGGCACATCGACCACGGCCGAATGAATATTCGCGACGGAAATCACGTGCCCTTCACTATCGGCAAGATACGAACCGTCAGGCATAACTTCAGATCCGACGAACACCCACCTGTCTGGAGCAGCCAACTCATTTTCGCCTGCGGGAACCATCCATTCACCGGGCGATGCGGACATCTGTGTACCGTCAGGACTCTTCCATCGAAGCGTGATTTCCAACTCCGGACCACGCGGAGGCACGTACACAGCCTCCACGCCCGCAATTTCATGCACGTATCTTCCAGGAATCCCCTCCATCAGCCCAAGCGAAAGCAACGCCGCGTGAACGTGCGAAGGAACCGCCTCCGTTGCGAGCAGCGACTCGTGCTCACGAATGCCCCTTCTGCACAGAACCAATTCAAGCATCACCGACTGCTGAACCACCCGCGCATCTATTACCACCTGCCGTTGGGCATGATCTATGCGAAGATGATCAAGATTGATGATGCCTTTTTCCGCCAGGCACCGTCCATTGCCAGATATCATCATGGCAAAAATGATCGCAGTAATTGTGACAGCTCGCATTACAAGACCTTTCACCGACATGCCGAAAAAAACATCTAACTATGAAAGATGATACCTGATGAGTCCACAAAAACAAAGCGGGCCGGCAACTCGTTTGAGCTCCCGGCCCGCGATTGGTGTCACTTCAGTTTAGTATCCCGGAGGGAAGGCAAGATCCTCTTCCTCTCGCTGGATAATGATCTTGGGTTTGATCATGATCAGGATGGTTTCCTCATCACGAACCATGCCGCGGTTGGTGAACGCCCTATTCACGATGGGCACCTTGCTGAGCAAGGGCACACCCTTTTCGCGTTCAGTCTCACCGCTGGCGCGTTGACCACCCAGAAGCAGAGTTCCACCATCAGGAACCGAGACAACAGTCTTGAGATCCTGCAGCGAAACGGTCGGAAGCATCAGGTTACCCACACCACCGGCGCCTTCACCAACGGTTGAGTAGTTGGTGAAGCTTACCAACTGTGACAGCTGAGGCCTGACATCAAGAGTGACATAGCGTCTGTCCGCGCTGACGGTGCCGCGAACGTCCATCACAGCACCAGTGGGAACAAATGAAACGGTCGGGCGGAAAGCGACGACGTTCGCTGAAACCACTGGCTCGATCTTGGAAACATAAGCCATCTGGGTCGCGACCGACACATAAGCCCTCTGACCATTGAACAGGGTCAACCTGGGCGCAGTCATGGATCGAGTCGTATGACTCGCCTGGGTGGCTTCCATAAGGAAGTCCACCTGAATGTCATCCAGGAAGGTTCCCATAATCCTCATCGAAGGCTCGCTGACCATTTCGCCAATTTTGCTGCTGATGGTACCGGGGGTGGAAACACCAAGCATGTTGGTGAAGCCCATCGTGTTCTGCTGCACCGGAATCGGGCTCACAGAGTTACCACCCGGCGGGTTGTAACCAGCATTGTTCCAACCATTGGGACCCTTGATGGGCACAACCGCTCCGGTTGTGGGGTCAACAGCACTGCCGCCGCCACCAAGCTGGGAACCGATGTTGAAATACATCTGAAGGTCCAGCCCGATGCTGTTGAGGAAGCCCGTCGCCACCGATATGAACCGTGTCTCAATGCTGATCTGGACAGCCTGCGCTTCTCGCAGCTTATTGATCAACTCAAGAATTTCCCGGTGATTATCGGGCGTCTGGGTAATAACGAGCTGCCCATGGATATGGCGGATTGAACCGATATCTCCACCCATATCGCCCCGCCATGAAGTGGGGTCGATCGTTTCCTGGATCAGATCAGTTATCATCCCAACGATTTCTGCACGCGAAGGCGACTCGTTCTCATCGTTGTCGTTATTGCTGTCGTTTCCGAACAGCCCGCCACCGCCGCCGCTGTCTCCGTTCGAGTCAATATTGCTGACGGCGTCCAGATCGATTCGGGGACCTGCGAAGTCAGGCACGGCGACGATAAGGTCGCGAATATCATACACCTCGGTGCGACGGTACCTGCTTGCCGAGAGGTCTTCGCGGGTTGAGATGGTCAACACGCCATCTTCCACCAGATACGTCAATTGGGTCCATCCACCGCCGACATCTTCCAGAATGGTTTTCAACGCCTTTTCGACGGTTACGTTGGTGAGGTTGACTCCACGAACCTGCGTGTCGGTGGTGATAGGCGGTGACGCCATCTCCAATGCCGGCCACTTCACGTGGATGTTGATATTGGCGTAATTCTGAATCCAGTTGATGACTTCCTGCAGGCCGATGTTGTCGAACTGCACCCTGTCGATCACCATGGTTCGAAGACGGTTGTTCAGCACTCTGCTGGCTTCGGATTCGCTTCCCAGTCCGCCGCCGACAGCCTCTCGCCTGGCAGTCAGTTCACGCCAATCGCGTGGGTAACGAATCAAATCGTACCAAGGAATTTCCGACTCACGAATGCCTACCAATGACCGCAACGTCTGATCGTTGCGGTCGCTATGGGCTTGGCGATCTCTCTGGAGTATGGCGATTTGTTCGAGCAGGTTCTTTTGCTCGTGTGCCCATCTGCTGTTGGGCTCAAGGCGAATGATCTGATCAAGCACGCCGATGGCCTGGTCGTACTGCCTGCTCCTCACAAGAACCTGTGCCTGCTCTGTCAGGCGGTCGATTTCCCGTTGGAACTCCGCCTCCTGGGTAGCGATACGCTGGGCTTCCTGAACGGCGATTGCCCTGCGTGTCTCCTCGGCCATCCTGCGATCCCAATCCGAGCGTGCTCGTTCGGCCTGGCGCGCGACCTCACCGATGCGCAGATCGCGTTGGCGAAGTTCTTCGGGGGTATAATACTGTCGATTTTCCTGCAGGATATTTTCGGCGGAATTGATTGCCGACATCGCGGCGTCAAATTCCGTTCCGGTTCCAGCGATGGCGACGATTTCACGGGCGCGACGCAGCGATTCTTCGATGTTGATATCCGCTGCCTGCTTGTAACGCTGAATCCTGCGTGCCAGATCGCTGAGATGCTCGCCAGCAAGCTCGCGTTCGGCAACCCGTGCCTCGGCTTCATCCATAGCCTGCTGGATTTCAGGCATGTCCGGTGCAAGCGCCTGGGCCTGGCGAAGACGGGTCAATGCTGTCTGATACTGTTCCATCTGCATCTCAAGACGGGCCTGTGCAAGCAGATCACGTGCCTGGGCACGTTCCAGCTCGATGCGGGCCATGGGATCTTCTTCAATGACAGGCGGTGTTTCAGACGCGACTTCTTCCTGTACCTCTTCCTGAATTGCCTCCTGGGGCGCTTCTTCAGGGGTGACTACTTCCTGAGGTGGGGCAATGTCCTGGGGTTCATCAACCTGGGCGACCTCGACGTCAGTGACGTCCTGCTGCTGGTCGTCGGCGGGAATCTCCACCAGTACAGGCTCTTCAGGTTCCTGTTGGGCGACGGGACCTGCGGCAATTCGCTGCTCGACAAGGTTGAGCTGCTCCTGTGCCGCCTCGCGCTGGGCATCAGAAAGAAACTCGCTACCTGCGGCGTCGGCAAAGCCACGGCGGGCGTCCTCAAGGCGATTGTCCTCAAGGGCTTCCAGACCGTCCTGGAATGACTGCTGGGCGGCCTCCTGTCTGCGAATCGCCAGATCCACTCGATTGAGGTAATCCGACAGAGTCGCTCGATCCGAATCGGTGAGCAAGCTGGCATTCACCTTAAGCAGCGTGCTCTTGGCTTGTGCGTAATCGAATGCCTGGTACTGGCTGATGCCCTGCTCAAGCAATTGGTACGCCTCGTCAGCATCGCTGGTCTGGGCCGATAGCGAACCGGCGAATACCAGCATTAAGGCGAGACCAAACGCCAGTGATAAGGGTTTGCGTGAATCAAACACTGCCCTACTCCTTTCCAAAGCTACCCGCGAGAAAAAAACACGGGCTGCCCAGGCGTGAAACGATGGGCTCATGGAATATTGATCACCATCCGCCGAGGCATTGAACATTTGCGCACACCTTTGAAACAAATGTATCTATGGATAAAAGCTAAACTAATTTCCTTCTGGTGCTGGACAACGGGTAATCTTGGTCGCTTGGCCCGGCGTCCCGCGGCGGCTATTCGCTCGCCTATAATGAATGTTCTAACTGGCGAAGCAGGATACGCCACCACCAAGCAGTTTTGCAAGTCAAAATTCCTGCTAGTGACTTTGAATAATGAATTGAGCCCTGGGGGGCCGTAGGTCGGCAATTCCCAAGACCTGAAAGACAATCACGGTCACGCCAAGCCATCGTTAGGGGCAAAAAGAACCCTCACTTCAGCTCCGCTGCATGGGGAAGGCACATGGCGAGAGTGGTCGAAGATAACTTTTTGCGTATGAACCGCTGTATTTCGCCCCAAACTGGACGAATTGCGCAATCGCGGATGGCGCATTGCGAAGGTGTGTGCTGACAGAAATTGATCGCCAGAGGCCCTTCTATTGCCTCCACAATTTGAAGAAGATTGATCCTTCCAGGGGCACGAGCCAGCTTGTACCCCCCATGCTTTCCCCGGACCGGTTTTACCAGGCCCGCACGTACAAGGGTGTTGAAAATCTTGCTGAGATATTGACGAGGCAGATTTCCGGAAGCGCATATGGATTCGAGATTCACATGACCCTGGTCATGGTTCTTCGCCAGTTCCATCATCCCTCGAATCGCAAGTTCCGCCGCCGTGGACAGTTTCATGTCAGCCTCATGAGCGCCATAGACGCGTCATCTTTCTCTCTTAACCAGACTGGGCCGCCCTTGCCAGGCTGGGCAGGAATAAATCGTCGACAACGTGTTCCCAGCTCATCTTTCGGGCAAGTTCGTATCCCTTCCGCACCATTTCCCACTTCGCCTTGTCGGTTCTGGAAAGCCTGGCGTCAATTTCTTCGGCAATTCGCTGCCCTTCTCTCGCCTCCACATCATCCCGAGCAGGGATCGAAAGATTGAGCAACTCGTCCAGATCCATCTCTCTGGGAAGTGCCGTGAAGTCGCCTTCGATGATGTTTCCATTGAGCTTGCCCTTCGAGGTCATCCGGGCGAACCCCATGCAGCCGCAGACGTTAGAAGTCACGCAGATCGCACCAAAGGCAAGCGGTTCATACTGGCTTATGCCAAACGGCTCATAAACGCTCAGGCCGAATTCCAGGTCCGTTCCAATTCTGATATCGGCAAGGCTCATGTCCTCTGGCATGGCGTCGCCGCAGACCTGTCGGTTCCAGTCCCACTGGTTGACGAACACCGCTTTGCAGGCACTGTGGGTACGGTTGAATTCTGCGAATATGTCGCCAAGAACCTCTTCGCCCTGGCAAAGATCAGGATAACCTTTTTCGTGGTTCACAGGCCAGCCATACCGCTCTACCATGTGCCGGACATCCTGGGGCCGTCTCTGGCCCGCCAGGGTGCCGAGCATGAAGAATACCGCAGACTCCCCCCGTCGCTCAAACATCGGTTCAAGCTTGTCCATGATAAGAAGATCGCGCCAGATGCCCTTGCTCATCACCGGTCTGCATACGTGAGAAAATACCCAAGTGGGTCTGATCCCGGTGAGGTTCTGGGCGTAATCGCGCATACGGGTCCCGCTGGCGTTCTTCTGCTCCTTGGTGATCTTGACCGCGGGAATGCCGTTGTAGACCAGATCCATCTCCATCTGTCTGAAATGGTTGTCCAGGAATCTTAACTCCTCCTGCACATTATCGCCCACGGCGAAGACACAATCGAGATTTCTTGCAGCTTTAACCAGCGGGTGCTTGTAATTGTTCAACACAGACGGGAATACGTCCTCGAGAATCTTCTTCCCCGTGGAGGCCTTCTTGAGAACGTTATAAAACATTGTGTCGTGGCCGGGGCTGTCTTCAACCACGGGCCTGACCGATGCGACCTCGTGAGCATAAAAGACCGTGCGAGTGTTGGGGCTTCCACTGAGCACGGCCTTGAGCGCCAGGGGCATGCCCATGTACTCGTGGGCAAGAATTACCTTGGGCTCGCTTGAACCATTGCACCCAAGCGCCTTGATGGCCTCATAACCAGGCTCGGCGAGACGGACATATTCCTCGTATTCCCAGTAATTCTGAAACTCGTGCGAGGGGATGCCGAACTTGCGAAACAACTCGCCCTTGAAGAGGTTAAGCCTGTCATGGTTGACATGAAAGACATCCACGAGCAGCACCTCGGCTTCGACCTTTTTTCCGTTGTATGCGTCGTCTATTTCGCGGGTACCATAAATGATGCCCACATCATACGCTCGTTCTATTGGGCCGAATTTCTCTCGCCACTCGGGCGTTTGTATGTCATCAAGCGAGCTGTAGATAACCTTGCCCCCATCCCCCAGCCGCTGGTGCCCGGGCCTGTCATTAGAAAGCAACGGACCTACAAGTATCGTCCGCGAGACCTTGCTCGAATATGCATCCGCAGTCGCCAGTCCCGCAATCACCGCCCCGATTCCGCCTATCTTCTCCACTGCCTCATGAGTAACGTGAACAACAATCATTGATAATTCCTGTGAAAAGAAGGATACAAACCCGAGCGGTCATTGTACCAATCGGGCTTATCCATAAAAAAGGCAACTTGCACTATGGTTGTTTATCGGTATTTTCATGAGGGGTTTTCCATTACAATGTGTTTTTGGCCAAAACCGTTTCATTCCTATTGACACTCAGGAGCCATACAGATGGAAGTTTCGGGCATCGGCAAGACTCAGGGCCGACTGACAGAAGATGAAATTGCACAGACGATCAACCAGGCTGCCGACACGCTTAACGCCAAAGGTAAGAAGGTGCTCGCGATTATTCCGGATTATACCCGCACCTGCCCTTTGCCCAAGGTAATGCGTAACTGGCACAAGGCGCTTCACGGAGTTGCCTCCAGGTTCGATTTCATGATCGCGCTGGGCACGCACCCCGCGATGACCGAAGAGCAGATAGACAAGCTGCTTGGCGTCGAACCGGGCCGGCGCGAAGAGGTATTTCCCGGTACCAACGTCTACAACCACGCATGGAACGACCCCAACGCGCTCAAGCAGGTGGGAGTACTCACCAGCGATCGCATCAACGAGATTTCCGGCGGGTTGTTCGCAATGGAAGTGCCCGTAACCATAAACAAACGCGTGCTGGAATATGACATCGTCCTGATCGTTGGGCCGGTTTTCCCGCACGAAGTTGTAGGGTTCTCGGGTGGAACGAAGTATCTGTTCCCCGGCGTCTGCGGGCCTGACATGACGAATTTCTTCCACTGGCTTGGCGCAGTTATCACGAATCCCCGCATAATCGGCACGAAAAACACCCCGGTTCGGGCGGTCATAGAGGCTGCTGCCGAGATGCTCCCCCTGCCCAAATTCGCCCTGACGATGGTGGTGAAGGGCGAGGATCTCGCGGGCTTGTACTTCGGGGAAGTTCGACAGAGCTGGGCAAAGGCAGCCGATTTGTCTGACAAGCTTCACATCGTGTATGTGGACAAACCTTTCGATTCCATCCTGTCGCAGGCTCCGCCGATGTACGACGAACTGTGGACAGGCGGAAAATGCATGTACAAAATGGAATCTGTCGTCGCCGACGGAGGCGAGTTGATCATCTACGCTCCGCACCTGAACGTGATCTCTATAACGCACGGAAAGGTCATCGAACAGATCGGCTACCACACCAGAGACTACTTCCTCAAGCAGTGGGACAAATTCAAGCACTTCCCCTGGGGCGTCATTGCCCACTCGACGCATGTCAGGGGCATCGGCGAGTTCATCGACGGTGTAGAGAAACCCCGTGTCAAGGTCACCCTCGCCACCGGAATATCCAAGGAAATCTGCGGCAGAATCAACATGGGATACCGCGATCCGGCGAGCATCGACGTTTCGTACTGGAAGGATAAGGAAGACCTCGGCAGATTGTATGTGCCAAAGGCGGGCGAAATGCTTTACAAGCTCAAGAACCCGCCTGCCTGGCAGACTTTTGAGGTCGCCTGAGACAGACGCCGCCCGACAAACAAGAACGCCCCGGCCATGCTCGATGACATGCCGGGGCGTTTTCTTTTGTTCACAACAAATTATCAGGGCTTATAGGTCGCCTTGATGACGTTCGCCGAGACATCGGTAATCGTCAGGCTCCTGATGCTCCTGGCGATATCCTTGGCAAGATTCAACGCCCGGGATTCTGATTGAATAGAGAACGTGGCGACTTCATTACTGTACTCGACGTTGACGTCCTTGATCTCCTTGATGGCCTTGAGTTGTTCCTCAAGATCGAGGTAATCCATGAAGGACACGCCTTCTACCCGAAGCACCAGTTCTCCCATCCCGCCCAGCCAGTCCATCCAGAACTGAAGCAGGTTCTCCTGAACCATCGGGGCGATCTGCTGGCCTTGAAAATCCAGTGCCTGCTTCGCTGCCGATAGCCACTCCCGCTGCACGCCGCGAGTGGGTCTGCCCGGTATGCGGGAAACAAGTTGCCCGGTATCGGCATTGAAGCAACGAACATTAGCCTGTGCCTCGTATGCGAACAACCTCATGCCACCCGTGTTCTGGGGCCTGCCGGTAGCGCTGGCGGCTCCTGTAATGAATATCTGAGCGCCTTCCTGCTTCATCAGGGCAATCAGACGCTCGGGCTTGTCTTCAAGCACTGCCAGATCCTGCTCTCGCTGGGCGAGTTGCCTGATGCGCTCCCGGTCAACCAGAAGGAACCCGCTTTCGAGAAGAATGTTCTCTATGCGGGCCTGAACAGTTGAATCTTCGACGACTTCGTCCCCGATTTTCTCGGTCATCCAGACCATGATCTTGGGCCTGCCCATCGTCTGCAGGAGATTCTTGACAGTGCCCCACATGTCCTCGATGCCCTGAATCGAGACGACTGCCTCAATCTTGACCCAGTAGATGCCGCCTTCTTCGCCTTGCCCCAGCGTGCGGAATTCCTGAATGAACCCCGCCGACCTGGCGAGCACCGTATCCTTGATCAACTGGAAGTCACGTGTTTGCGACTCTGAGTAGATCAGCGAACCAGCGCCTTGTTCAACCGCCTTGCGTTTAGCGTCAAGAAGCGCCTTGTCCTGATTCTCCGCCTCGCCGGTCACGGTAACGGTCTTGAGATTCTGTGCGCCGGAAAGCGAGGCGAATCCCACAAGAGTCAGCACCAGCGATGTTAACACACGATGCATATAAATCCTTTCAGGCATGCGGATTGTTCAGCCGGGTAAGTCTATTCGATGACGATGGTCGGCGAGCCGGCAGGCATGTCTTCAATGGTGGTCGTTCTTTGAACGTCGATCTGGTCTTCCTGGCAACCGGAGACGACAAAGGAGATGCCCACAACACACAGAAGCAGAAGCGAAGCCAAGACCTTTTTCATTATTCTACCTTTCAAGAAAGTCCCCAGCCCGATCAGATACCGGGCCGGGGAACATTGGTTTCTGAAGTTACCTGATCTGAAGCGAGAAGCGATTCTGGTATGAGATGATCGTGTCCCAGACGGGCTCAAGATCTATCTCGACCTCGACGGTGGCCATTCCGTCTTCAATCACTTTTGAAGACTCGACCACGGTCGCTCCGACCTGGAAGTCCATCATCGCCGTTTCAATCTGGTCGCTCTGGGCGATGAAGTCCTGCACGGAGGTGTTCGAGGTGATCATCAGGCCCCGTAGCTGCTCGGCAAGTTTACGACGGGCGTCAAGTTCGGCGCCACGATAAGCCATCAGCTTTGCCTGCACCTCGTTAAACGAATCGGTATCGACCGCGGCGTTTCCAATCGCCCTGAGGGTTGATCGAGCCCAATCCGGCGAGGTAATTCGATCGTGGACAACAACATTCGCCCGCTGAACCATAGGCTCGGGCGGTATGCCCATACCAGCCTCAGTGATAACTGTATCTTTGGTCTTGATGGAAAGCTCTTCGAGCTTCTGCATGTTGACCCGATTGCCCTTATAATTTGCCTGTCCCCAAGACTTGAGGCTGGCGTAGACGCTTTGAAGAGTGACTGACATCTCCACTTCGACTATGAACTCGTCTTCATAGTAGCGAACGGCAGTCTCGCGAGCGCCAACGAGGAACGTCTGCATGTTAGTGTTGATCTGATCGCTTTCGGCGATGAAATCACGAACCGAGGTATTCGAGGTGATTGGAACACCGTTGAGACGCTCGGCAAGCCTTCGCATGGCGTCAACACGTGCCGCCCTTGCAGCCATAAGCCTGGCCTGGGGAGGAAGCTGACCCCAGAACGCCTTCGCCCTTGCGTTCATGATCGTGGGAGACGTATACGTCGTGCCTGACGGTATGGGTGCGAATTCAGGAAGGGGTTCGTCCATCGGAGGAGCGCCCATGCCCACTTCGGAAATGACCTTGCGCTGATTGGTCACAGTCATCTGGTTGAAGTCTTGGGCTTTGAACCTGTTGTTCCTGGTGTTCATGTTCGAAATCTGCTTGAGATTGAGAACAACCTCTTCAAGCGTGATCTCCATGCGCACCTCGGCGGTGCCATCTTCGTGGAACTGCCGATCGGCTTCCCGCATACCGGCAATCCAGGTCTGCATTGCGGTGTCAATGTCGTCTGATTGGGCGACGAAATCCTGCACCCGCGTTTCGGAAGTAATCTGCAGGCCCTTGATCCGCTCGGCGAGTTTGCGGACTCCGTCAAGTCTCGCCGCCCGCAGGGCCATTGCTTTCTTCTGGGCACTCCTGACATCCTGGGCATTGGCAGTCATCGCCCATGAGGCCAGCATGCCCGCACAGCACAGTACCATTGTCAGCTTCTTCATGTGCATCTCCTTTAAAATAAGGTTAAGGAACTTTAATTAGTCAATTCACACTTCTGACCCGCTGTCGGGCCTGAACATATTCGTCACGATCTTTGAGCCTGAACGCCCGCGTATAGAACTCCTCAGCCTGGGCAAAATCCTGCTTCAGCTCATACATAACACCCGCATTGAATGCAGCCCCGTCATCATCACTTTTAATGGCAAGAGCCTCGATGTACAGTTCGAGTGCTTCATCAATATCGCCCACCACAGCGAGCTTGTTGGCTGTTTCGACCAGCTTCGACTTGCCTTTCTGGAGCTTCTGCCTTGTCTCGACTCGGTGGGGGCTTATCTGCCTGACGAACTCTCCTATGCACTGGTCGATCAGGCTGTTGACCGTCTGGGCAACCGGCGGAGGATTGTCACCGCTGAACCCTATAGCACTGAGGGCGGAGGGGCTGTCTTTGTCGCTGTCCATCTCCCTGGTGGCAGTGAAGGTTCGCAGCGTCTTTGATGTCTCAACGTCGTCCATAGTAATATTGACAGTTACGAGGCAATGACGTTTGACATAATGTTTTTCTTTTATGCCACGATTGATCAGATCGGGCACCTTGCGTACCGCGTGTTCGTCTGTAGCAATTACCGAAACCGTGCCGTAGACCATCGCATGAACATCTGCCAGCTTGCCCGCCTGGGCAACTTGATCGGATGTCATGATGTGAATGTCCTGTCGGTGCAGAATCTGCTCTAGATTACGGTGATCAACAAGCTCATAGCGTTTGAATTCGCGGTTAACCTTGTCCAGCTCAGCCACTAGTTTGTCGGCAGCAACTACTCCCCAATCGCCAGCGTGTTCGTTAGCCGAGTTGTCCGCCAGCGTCGCAACCGCAATTCGCTTCACACCGGAAGGCACCTCAAACTGCGCGGGTTTGACGTAACTGATGGTCACCGCTGTTTCTTCCCCACAACCGGCAACTACCACAGCGATGCACAATATCATTATTCCCAGAATACCGTGGTTCATAGCATCTCCTGAAATGGGCCAGTTATCCATATGCATCAGACACACAGACACGCAACAGCGTATCCAGTTTGCCGGAAAAACACAATTGTGTGTTATCCCCCGAACCTTGCAAAAATGAAAATTCTGTCACATCCGTAAAAAACAGTCGGGCCGGTGCGTATTTGACCTTTGTCAACTCACACCGACCCGTTTAAACAAATTCAGACCGACAGGCGATTTACCACAATTTGCCTATGACAGGCAGCTCTCCCACCAGGGGCAGAGCGTAATCGACGAAGGCCTGTTCAATGTTGTTGCCGGCCTGGTTGACAAATTCCCTGGGTAGGGGCTTTGTTTCGCGGGCAACGTCCTTGAGTTCAGCGCGGAAGAACGAAATCGCGTAATCCCCGCCTTGCTCGCGTTTCATGGCAACGGATCCGCTGTGATTACCTTCGGCGGCGTACTGCACAGCCTGGCGGCCACACTGACGGGCCTCTGCCTGGTCGACGGGGGAGGCGTAACCGGCGAAGCTTCGCTGCAAATATCCGAAGGTATCGGCCCGGACTCGCAGCTTCTTGGCGCCGACCCTAGCAGCCACCTTCGTCTTGACGATGTCCGCCAGGAAATCGCCCAGCGCACCCGATCCCGACAGCTGCACATTTCCGTGGCTGTCGCGTTCCGCTTGGGCGACAATCTTTTCGCCCCAGGCGACGTGACTTTCATCTTCAATGCCTTCAGAGACGGCCACCACGCACCTGCCAAGCCTACCATAGACTTCAGCGACTTCGTCTACGAATCTCTCTTCGGACAACGGGACTTCGGGCACGTACACCAGGTGCGGCCCGTCAACCTCGTCTCTTCTTGCCAACACACTTGAGGCTGTCAGCCAACCTGCGTGCCTGCCCATGATGACGTCGATCTTGACGCCGGGCAGCGAAGCGTTATCACGGTCGTCGCCCATGATTGCGGATGCTACAAATCTCGCAGCCGAGCCGTAACCGGGGCAGTGATCGGTCATGCGAAGATCATTGTCGATGGTCTTGGGACTATGGAAGACGCGCAGTTCATAGTCCTCGGCCTTCGCCATTTCGTGAACGATACGCGCGGTGTCAGCGGAGTCATTACCACCAATATAGAAGAAGTAACGAACGTTATTCTTCTGGAAAACCTTGAAGATATTTCGGCAGTATTCCTCGTCAGGCTTATCCCTGGTAGAGCCTAGCGCGGCACAAGGCGTCTGTGAGACGCGTTCGAGCAGATCCTTGTCAAGCCCGTTGAGCTTGATGAACTGTTCGTTGATAATGCCCCTAACCCCGTGTTGGGCTCCGAAGAGTGTATCGATGAAAGGGGCCTCCTCCAGCGATTCAATTATGCCAACCAGTGACTGGTTGATAACCGCCGTGGGACCGCCCGATTGACCTATAACCGCATTGCCTTTAATCACATCTGCCATGGAATTCTCCATATTTCTCTGCGTGGCCAGGTAATGGCTCACTTGATGATTGAGGATTTACTTTTTGGTGGCAAGCATTTCACGTTCGATATATGTGGTATTCCACTGACCCTTGAGGAACTTTTCGTGGGCCAGGATCTTTCTGCACAGGGGCACGGTTGTCTTGGTCGGATGAATGATAAATTCGTTCAGGGCTCGTTGTGCGGTGGCGATTGCCTCGATCCGCGTTGGTCGATGCACTATCAACTTACCAACCAGACTATCGTAAGTGGGAGGAATACCATAGCCCTGATATATGTGAGAATCCCACCTGACGCCCGGGCCTCCCGGCGGCACAAAGACCTCAATCTGGCCAGGCGAAGGGCGGAAATTCTGGTCCGGATCTTCGGCATTGATCCGGCATTCGATGCTGTGACCGGTCTGAACGATGTCTTCCTGTGCAATGTCGAGCTTTTCGCCAGCGGCCACCCGCAATTGCCATTTCAGCAGGTCCTGGCCGACAACCTCCTCGGTGACGGGATGCTCAACCTGTATGCGGGTGTTGACCTCAAGGAAGTAGAATTTCCCATCATCGTCAAGCATGAACTCGACGGTTCCCGCGCTATAGTAGTTCACTTCCTTGGCCAGGCGAACGGCAGCTTCACATATCTCTTTACGCAATTCGGGTGACAGACCCGGTGATGGAGACTCCTCGATAACCTTCTGGCGGCGCCTCTGAACCGAACACTCACGCTCGAACAGGTGCACCACATTTCCATGCTGGTCGCCGAGAAGCTGAACCTCGATATGGCGGAAGTTCTCGATGCATTTCTCCATGTACAACCTGCCGTCGCCGAAGGAGATTTCCGCCTCGGTCTGGGCCTGTTTGAACATTCCCCTTAGCGTAACCTCGTTGTGAGCGAAGCGGATTCCCCGCCCCCCACCACCAGCAGCAGCTTTAATGGCGACGGGATAACCTATCTTATTGGCGATCTCCACCGCATCTTCGACAGTTTCGACCGAACCGTTGCTGTCTGGAGCGGTCGGAACATTTGCACGCTTGGCAAGTGCCTTGGCGGTTATCTTGTCGCCCAGCGACCGCATGCTGTCGACGCTGGGGCCTATGAACTCGATCTTGCAGTCCCTACAGACCTCGGCAAAATGCGCATTCTCCGCAAGAAAGCCGTAACCGGGATGAATCGCTTGCACGTCGGCGATCTCGGCAGCGGCGATAATCCTCGGGATATTGAGATAACTTTCGCTGGACGGGCCTGGACCAATGCAGATTCGATCATCAGCAAGATGAAGGTAACTCGCACCGCGGTCGGCTTCGCTGAAAACCGCCACGGTCTCGATACCCAGTTCCTTGCAGGCCCTGATGATCCGCAGCGCTATCTCGCCGCGATTGGCAACCATGATTCGTGAGAACATGCCATAGCTCCTTGGTCAGTTACGCAGGCTCAACGCGGAACAGAACCTGCCCATACTCGACCGGCTGGGCGTTCTTCACGCACACTTCGCGTATTACGCCGGAGCACTCGGCCTTTATTTCGTTCATCACCTTCATCGCCTCGACAATACAGACGGTCGAATCGTCGCCAACCTGCGCGCCAACAGATGTAAACGGTTCACTGTCAGGGCTGGGACTGGTGTAGAACGTGCCAACCATCGGGCTCTTGATCTCCACCAGATTGTCTTTCGCCTCGCTTTTGGGTGGCTGTGTTGGGGCGGCCTCGGTGGGTGCGGGAGGCGGCGAGGCTGCGCCAGCAGCGTAAGCCTGGGTGGGCGCAATGTTTACGGTCGGTAGCTGCATGCCGCCTCGCTTGAGATGAACGCGATTCTCGCCCAAGGCGATTTCTACCTCACCCAGGTCGTTATCGACCATCATCTTCACCAGTTGTTTAATATCCTTGATTTCCATCGGCCAATCCTTATTCCTGAGCGACGCAACAGCTATCGCAATACCATGGCCTTGATGGCCTTGGGCAATGATGTCAGCACCCGAGGACCTTCAGGCGTGACCAGCACATCATCTTCTATTCTGACTCCGCCGACGCCAGGGAGGTATATGCCCGGTTCGACCGTCACGACCATTCCCTTGCGCAAGGCTTTCTTGACGCCTCGGGAGACGGCGGGCTGTTCGTGCACCTCCAGCCCGATACCATGACCCAGGCCATGGATGAAATACTCACCATAACCCGCCCGAGTTATGACGTCACGGGCAGATTCGTCAACCTTTGCGGCCGACACTCCTGACCGGCAGGCACTGATCCCCACCTTCTGGGCCTGAAGCACCACTTGGTACACCCGCTCAAGTTTGGGGGGGATTCTACCGGTGAAGACCACCCGGGTCAAGTCGCTACAATACCCCTCCACCATCGCGCCCCAGTCGATCAAC
This sequence comes from uncultured Planctomycetaceae bacterium, assembly GCA_964632015.1. Taxonomy (GTDB): domain Bacteria; phylum Planctomycetota; class Phycisphaerae; order SM23-33; family SM23-33; genus JAAYCO01. The sequence continues at coordinate 24,267 of CAZWAT010000003.1, read as the reverse complement.
ACGAGGCTGTTTTCGCGAATCCTGCTCGATCCGGGTCGATGATGGGGTACAGAGGCGTTAGCGCCGCAGGCAACAATGGTTTCGAAACTCGGTTTTTCGGCCCCCTCAAGCCTCATGCGATATTCGAGTTCCGCGCTGATATGGCGTTCAGTCTTTCCTATCCACCACTTGGCCCCCATATCCATCAGTGACCTGAAAGCTTTTTGCGCGACCCTTGCCGCCTTTGTGATCGAGCGAATTTCGCCATTGTCCTTCACGGCCCGCAATGGACCGACTATATTCGATACTGGCACCGGCGCTTTTCCCAGTAGTTTCGTCAGCGTCTGAGCCCCCCCCACGGGCATGACCTCGGCCTGCACAGCTATTGCTTTGGTGCGGAGTTTTCTGGCGACCTCGGCTGCGGCGGCGAAGATGGGTCCCTGCCGCACGTGGATGTCCAGCCCCGGGCACTGTCGCGGAGCCTGCTCCTGGAATCGGCTGTCGGTTATCAACACCCCACCCGTCCGATTGACCACAACAAAACTGTCTTCTCCGCCAAAGCCCGTCAACCATCGCACATCCGCAGGTCTGGTAATCAGCATCGCGCCAACCTTGGCCCCACGAACAGCCGCGTTAAAAGCGTTTTTGCGTCGCTTCGCGTATGTTCTCTTCAGGTCGGCCAAACCAGCACCTGCCATTGTGAAATCCTGCTTTCATGTGAACTGGGCACCATGTGCCAACGCGACACACCACGAGTGCCTCTGGTAGTAACGATGGTATCCGCCAGGCCCCACTCAATCAAGCAGGCCTATAGAAGGCAACGCAGACTGATACGCGATTTAGGACAGTAAATGAGATGCGAAAACTGCACATGCATCAATTTGCATTTCTATGCTGCGTCGGGGCGAATAATCGCCCGAGGCGTCATGTTGCGGGTGTGATAGGCGTTTACGCTATGATTCGGCATTAGGGTGAGCAATCATTAAACTTGACAGCATGCTGTCCAAAAACCTACTATCACTTATTGATCTGCACGATTTCGGCTTGTGTTAAGGGAATTATTCATGCGAAGCACAGTATTTGCTCTGGTAATCGTTTTGGTGCTCTCGACGGCAGTGTCTTCCTCATTCGCACAGGCGCCCGCCAGGACGAGCATTCAGGGAGACTTTGTCGGCAGGCTTCCCTCACCGGACGTGATAGCCAACATGCGGGATCGCATAGCGTACTGGCTTGACACGATCAGCCAGGCCACCAATGATCAGGCCATCATCAGGGCTCGGGATTCATTGCGTGATGATTATCTGTATTTTGACGGAAAGAGTGCGGGTTACACCTTCGCCGAAGAGGTAGCCGCGCGGGCGTCGGGCATATTTGACGGGACGTTCGATAACGATCCGCTCCGGCTGATGAAGGAAACCAACATCGCGATGGCGATTTCCCAGATGCCCCAGGTCACTATTATTCCCGCTCTAGAATCTATGGTTGCCTGCAAGACCAACGCAGCAGTACGTTACTTCGGATGGCAGGGCTTCAGGGACGCAAGAATCAGCATTCTGGCACAGGGCACCATGCCCGCGCAGAGGGCTTATGACATCATCGAGTCGTCTGTGGGCGAAGAAACCTCGCTTCCCGTGCTGGAGATGATCTTCCGCATGCTGGAGCTTGACACCCGCCAACCTGAGTCTGTACTCGCCGACACATGGCAGTTCGCCCAGAACCGGTCTTTTGAAATTCTCAAGAACCATTGGCCCAGGTGGTGCGAATTCGTCTCAAAAGGCGACATCGAGGCATTGGGAGTATCGCGAAGGGCTCTCTTCGCCGTCATCCGCAACGCGGACTGGATCGGCACTATTCCGGAACCTCGTAAGAACATGCTCCAGATGATTGTCGACCTGACCTGGGTGACAGCGAAGATTCACGAGTCTGCGAAGACTGCCAATCAGGACGCCCACTCCGCAGCCGTATTGCTTCGAGACTGCGAAGACGCCCTCAATTTCGTGATGCAGGAGCAGCGAAAAACCTACATCGAACGAGTTCTCAGGGATTCGCGAGCCCAGCCCGCGATGATCATGTGGGGCATAGACAAGGACGGAAACCGATTGGGCGTCATGGCGTGGATTGAAGACCTCAAGGGCGCCGGCGTCGTCGAACCAACCTACAAGCAAGGTTCGCAAGCGCCCGCCGAGCCTGCGGGAAATTAGTTCATCCTCGCCGGGTCGGCTTTCGTACAACGACTTGCCGGGGCACAGAGGCCACCTGGTCATTCCGGGTGCGTCAGGGCGAATTCTCCGGTAATTGTTTTCACAGACGGCGATTCCAGTCGCCCGTTCATAATCTTGAACAGTCGTGGGGCTGACAACCCGTGAGATTATTTTACATCATCTCGGTTCTGGCGGTCATGGGCCTTGGGGCCATGCCGTTCATTCTGCTTGATCGCGAAGAGCTTGTCGGAGGCGATGGGAATGAGCTGGTGGTGTACTCTTCGTATGGCGCGAAGGTACGTTCGCTTGACCCCGCCACCTGCGGCGACACGACCTCGGCGATGATACAGGGGAACATCTATGACAGCCTTTACGGTTACGACTACCTACGCCGGCCTGTACAGGCCGTTCCCGTGCTCGCGGAGGATATGCCCGAAAAATCGGATGACGGGTTGATCTACACGATTAAAATTCGCAAGGGCATATATTACGCACCCAATGAATGCTTCGGGATCAGTCCCGATGGTAAGGCGAAGACCCGCGAAGTCACTGCCGATGATTTCGTCCTCGCCTTCAAGCGAATCGCCGATTACCACATAAACACGCAATTGGCGTTTGCTCTCATTGAGGGCAAGATAGAGGGCCTTAACGAGTATCGTTCTCGCACTATCCCATATTCTCCGGGCGAGTTTTCGCGGTACGAGCTACCCATAAGCGGCGTCGAGGCCGTCGATAGATACACGCTTCGCTTCAAACTTGTGGCGCCATTTCCGCAGTTTATCTATGTTCTGGCTATGCACAACTTCGCGCCGTTTCCGCACGAAGTGATTCAGTACCATCTTTCCACCCGCCCGGACGGCGACGGCAGGACCGTATTGCCCGTCAACAGGCGCTCGCCCGAGATCACCGACTTTCGCACAGTCGTGGGCACAGGCCCGTACAGACTGACGGAATTTGTCTCTGGCGGAAATATCGTTCTGCGTCGTAACGAGGCCTACAGGGAAGAGTACTATCCGCATCCCCCACCTATGGATGAGCTTACCCCGCGCCAAAGGGAGCAGGTGCAAAGGGACATCGACGAAGGTTTCTATCGTGACGCCGGAAAACGAATTCCGTTCATCGACGTGAATTACATGCAGTACGTCGAAGAGGCAACCACGTCGTGGGGGCTGTTCATGGCCCGGCGAACCGACGTCAGCGGTATTCCGAACGAAATGTTCAACATGGCGATTACCCCCACCTCTGATCTGACCGATGAATTCGCCCACAAAGGAATTCGTCTGTACAAGTACGGCAGCCCCGCCATTTTCTGGTTCGCCTTCAACACGCAGGACACCATCCTGTCGAATAAGTCCCTTCGTCAGGCAATGAGCCTTGCTTTCGATGTGCAGAATTACGTTGACGTGCTCTACAATGGACGAGGCAGAGCGGCACGGAATATCATACCCAGCGATATGCCCGAATTTGAGGACATGCCATCGAGCCCGTACGCAACATATGACCTCGATGCCGCGATGGAGAAGATGAACATCGCCAGGCGAGAGCTTGAATCCGCAGGACTAATCAAACCCGGCGAGCCAATTACCCTCACGCTCGACATGGGCGGCAGGGACGACATGTTCAGGAGAATGGGTGAGTTTGCGAGATATTACTTTCGGCGGATTGGAATCGATCTGCGGATAGAACTCAACGACTGGCCTACTCTTCAGGAGAAGGTACACAACAAGCGGGTGCAGATGTATTCAATGGGTTGGCATAGCGATTATCCTGACCCAGAAAACTTCTTCCAGTTGTTCTACACCCCAAACATAGCGCGAGGCACCAACAACACAAACTACTCAAACGAAGAGTTCGACCACCTGTATGAAAAAAGCTCGAAGATGGATCCCGGCCCGGAGCGAACCTCCATATACGCCAGGATGACCGAGATAATCAACGAGGACTGTCCGCAGTTGCTGCTCACCGAGCCCGTCAGCTTTGTATTGGTGCATCCGTGGGTTCGCAACTACAGGCCCCACCCGATAGCATACGGCACATTCAAATATCGCAATGTAGACCACTCAATGCGTTCAGCCAAGGGGGGGCGTTAGAGTGTTGGTATATATCGGGCGACGATTGTTGTGGGCGGCATTCACCATTTTCGGTGTGATGATTCTGACGTTTCTGCTTTTCCGCGTCGGGGCGGGCGATATCGCCTCGGCCAACCTCGGGCAGCAGGCTTCGAACAGGCAGAAGGCGCAGTGGAGACATCGCCACGGGTACGATCTGCCCTGGATGATAAACCTCAGCAGGCGGCTGATCATCATTGACAGGACGTCGGGGTCTAACCCGCTGGACATCTCGGACAACACCTCCGGACAATCGGTGCAGGCGCTGAGCTTGATCCTTGACATGCCCGACGCCGAGCCCAAAGGCCACGCCCCCGTGCTTATGAGCGGTTACGTTCGCGGCCTGAATGAATCGACGCCGATTACCGAACTGACGCTAGACCAGCAACTCGCGCCACCCCTCAAAGACCCACACGAGCCGGCGCAAATCATATTCAAGCTAGCTGATGGCAGCTCGCTGGTGGTGGATGTTGAGAACGTCGCGACTATCGGGGACTTGATGAAACGCATCAACACCCATCAGGACAACAACCACAAAGTGGAAGCGCGCATAACAGACCTGTCCTTCACGCATCTGTTTCACTCGCAGTTCTTTCGCCACCTCGAAACAACGTTGTTGTTCCAAGGTAGGAGTTTTACCGACGGTAGAAGCCTGACGGAGATTATTTCGAGGCATGCCCCCTACAGCCTGGCAATTCAGGTTCCGGCGATGGCGTTTCAGTGGTTCATCGGGATGATACTTGCGTGCTTCGTCGCTTATTATCGAGGCACGATGATCGACAAAGTGGGCGTCTTCCTGTCAGTGCTTGGAATGTGCATTCCGTTTCTGGCGTTCATGATTTATGGCCAGTCGCTGGTATTCGCGCTTGGCATGCCAGAGCATGCGTTCGGAACGATATATCGGGGCAATCTCTACGTGCCAATCGCCATAATGGTCGTCGCGTCCCTTGGTGGGCATGTGAGGTTCTACCGCACAATCATTCTGGACGAAACCAGCAGAGATTACGTCCGCACAGCCAAGGCAAAGGGGTTGGGACTCAATACAATACTGTTCAAACACGTGCTGAAAAACTGCATGCTTCCGATACTGACCAGCCTGATACTGTCGATTCCGTTCCTCATCATGGGGTCGCTGCTGGTTGAGAACTTTTTTGGTATTCCAGGACTGGGCGACAGAATGATAACCAGTATTAACAGCAGGGATGAACCCATCATGAACGGGTTGGTATTCCTCACTGCCGTGATATACACGATTGGCATTCTGTTGACGGATCTGTGCTATGCGATCTTCGATCCGAGGATCCGACTGAAATGACAGATTCACTGCAAATTACAGCCGACAAATCCGAATCCACCTGCGTTGGTGAAGGCACAAGCCTGTGGGCTGATGCTCGCCGAAGACTCGCGCAGGACCGCATGGCAATGGTGTGTCTTGCCATAATCGGCGTGTACTTTCTGGTGGCGATAGGTGCGGGAGTATACGAGATCGTCTCCTCATCGGAAGGTTCGATGATTCCATCATTCGAAGATACCATCGACTTCGATCAGAGCCACACCCCTCCGACCATCGGTTCGCTACGCAATCTGCTTGGCACCGACTGGGCGGGAAGAAGCGTGCTTTTGAAAACCGTTCTGGGCGCTAAGGTTTCGCTGACGGTCGGATTGATGGCGAATCTCATAGCAGTTCCGCTGGGATTGATGCTCGGCGCGACTGCGGGTTACTTCGGTAGAAGAACAGATTCGGTAATAGTCTGGGTGTATTCAACGCTCGCGAGCGTACCGGGCATCATCCTGCTGATCGCCATGAAATACGCCTTCAAAAACGTCACCATTGCGGGGCTGAATCTTGGTGGAATTCACGGCCTGTACATTGCGTTGGGCGTAACAAGCTGGGTTGGAACGTGCAGGTACGTCCGGGCCGAGGTCATGAAGGTTCGAGAGCTTGAATATGTGCTCGCAGCCCGTGCCGTGGGCAGAAGCAACTTTATGATACTCATGCGGCACGTGCTGCCCAACGTGCTGCATCTGGGCATAATCAGCTTTTCGCTTGGCGTGGTCGGAGCAATAACCGCCGAGGTGACGCTGAGCTACCTTGGCCTGGGCGTTGACGTGGGTACGCCCAGTTGGGGAACCATGATTAACGGAGCAAGAATGGATCTTCACGCCGGCAGGTGGTGGGAACTCACCTCGGCAGTAGGAGCTATGTTCCTGCTGGTGCTGGCGCTTAATATTTTCGGAGACCGCCTCAGGGATGCCCTTGATCCCAGGCTCAAAAACGTATGACGAAATCTGTGGAAACATCATCACCCCTTCTGCGGGTCAGCGATCTGCGGACATGGTTTGACACCGACGACGGTGTCGTGAAAGCGGTGGACGGCGTGAGCTTCACCGTCCCCAGGGGCAAGACGTTCGCGCTTGTGGGCGAAAGCGGATGTGGAAAGAGCGTCACTGCCTTTTCCATTCTTCGTCTTCTGCCTATGCCCCCTGCCAGAATCGTCTCGGGAACGATTGAGATCGAGAAGCGAAACCTGCTCGATTTACCCGAAGACCGCATGCGTGAAGTACGAGGATCGCAAGTGGGCATGATCTTTCAGGAGCCCATGAGTTCGCTCAATCCGGTGTTCACCTGCGGCAGCCAGATCGTCGAGGCGATTGCATTGCATCGCAAAGTCTCGCCGCGCGAGGCGAAACACCAGGCGATTGACCTTTTGAAGAAGGTGGGCATTCCCGCCCCCGCTCAAAGATTCGGCGAATACCCCCACCAGCTTTCGGGTGGAATGCGCCAGCGAGTCATGATCGCAATGGCGCTTTCCTGTTCGCCTCGTCTGCTGATCGCCGATGAACCCACAACCGCGCTCGATGTCACCACCCAGGCACAGATTCTCGACCTGCTTGGGGAGTTGCAGGCGCAGAACAATCTGGGAATATTGCTGATAACCCATGACCTCGCAGTGGTGGCGCAGACTGCTCACCTGGTGGGCGTCATGTACGCTTCGAAGATCGTCGAACTTGCCGATGCCCGATCCCTTTTCGAACGCCCCCTTCACCCGTACACGCAGGCATTGTTCAGGTCGGTTCCGCGTCTCGGCGAGTGCGGCCATCGGCTGGAGATGCTGGGCGGAACGGTTCCAAACCCGCTGAATTTCCCTCAGGGCTGCAAGTTCCATACCCGCTGCCCACTGGCGAGGGAGTTGACGGCGAATATGGACGAATCCGAAACTCGTCAGGTTTCATGCCAGGGCGAAAAGTTTCGTGTCCCCACCCGCTGCGCGACCCAGGAGCCGAATTTGCGATTGCTGAGCCCCGGACACTGGGGAGCGTGCTGGCAGATGGAGGAGCGTGAATCGACAGCCGAGCCCAACGCAAGCAAAGACAGAATCACCCCTGCCGGGGCCGAAGAGCCTCCCAGGCCGGAATGAATATGACCAATACCAACAACGACATCATCCTGAGCGTCCGCGACCTCAAGACGCACTTCCCCCTTCGAGGCGGGCTGTGGGGAAAAAGAAAGTTTGTGCGCGCGGTTGACGGAGTGAGTTTCGACATTCCCCAAGGAAAGACCCTTGGGCTGGTCGGCGAGAGCGGATCGGGTAAGACAACCGTCGGAAGATCATTGCTCAGGCTTATACATGCCAATGCGGGCGAAGTCATCTTCGAAGGAAGAGACGTTCTGCAGCTGCCACCGGGGCAACTCAGAAACCTCAGGCGCAAGATGCAGATAATCTTTCAGGACCCGTTTGGCTCGCTGAATCCACGAATGACCGTCGGCGACATCGTCGGTGAGCCGCTGATTGTGCATCGCCTTGTTCCCCGGCGGGAGCGGTCCAAGCGTGTAGCCCACCTGCTTGAACGGGTCGGGCTTCCGGGAATATACGCCCGGAGATACCCGCACGAGTTTTCAGGAGGCCAACGACAGCGAATAGGCATCGCCCGCGCCTTGGCCAGCGAGGCTGAATTCCTCATTTGCGACGAACCGGTCAGCGCGCTGGACGTCTCGATTCAGGCGCAGATTCTCAACCTGCTCAAGGACCTCCAGGAAGAGTTGGGACTGACGTACCTGTTCATCGCCCACAATCTTGCCGTGGTCGAACACTTCTGCGATGAAGTGGCGGTGATGTACCTTGGCAGGATCGTCGAGAAAGGCCCGAGGGAGTCGATCTACAGCAACCCGCGTCACCCATACACGCAAGCGCTTCTGGCATCGGCGCCGTCCTGCGAATGCGCTTGCGAGGAATCACGACGAAGACTCTCTTCGCCCCTTACCGGCGAGGTGCCCTCGCCCATTGATCCGCCCGCGGGATGCAGCTTTCATACCAGGTGTCCGCTGACGAGGAAACTGGCCGCCGAGAGACCCCACGAAGACAGACACGTCATTTCATGCGACGACAACGATGTCGAGATAGTCGACAGTTGCAGGAGCATCGAACCAAGACTTGAGCCAACCAGCGCCACCGCTGGACACGTGCATTCATGCACCCTGCGCATGGGCATGTAGGCGAGCTATCTCACTCCCATCGAGGCCGATTCGTCCAGAACTATTGTCAACATTCCATCAGTGGGCGCGACACGTGATGCGGGAATGCCCATGCGAACCTTCTCTTCATCGCTCAGGAGCTTCTGCACGGCGGGGGCCTTGTCGTCACCGGTGACAAGAAGCATGACGTTCTGGGCAGCGTTGATGATAGGGAACGTAAGCGTCATTCTGCGTCTTCCCAGCACTGGCACAAAATGGCCGACCACGAGCTTTCTTGGCTCATCGAGCACATGATCGCATCCGGGAAACAGGCTGGCGGTATGTCCATCGCCACCCATGCCCAACAGGACAAGGGTAAAACGTGGCAGCCCCTTGTCATCGGCGGGAACTGTCTGGCGGATGGTCTGTTCATATTCCTCGGCGGCGGCAACTATGTCTTCGGTATCGGCATGCATGGGATGCACACGTGAAGGATCGACGGGAATATGATCCAGAAGCGTTTGCTGGGCCATGTAGTAGTTGCTTTCCACATCGTCATGCGGAACATCCCGCTCGTCACCGAAGAACACTTCGGTAGATTCCCATGGCACCTCGTCTATAGTTGCGGCGGTGGATGCCAGCTTGCGATAGAGAGCGTGTGGCGTGGTTCCACCGGCAAGGGCGAGGTTGGCTGAACCTTCCTTTTCGACTGCTTCACAGACGATCGTTCTAAACAGGTTTGCGGCGAATTCGGTTGCCTGTGCAGCCGAGCGTTCGATGATCACTCTGGTATTGGTTCTGGTTATCATTTTCTACCTCAGTCTGGGGCTGAACCATTGCTGATATGGATCGCCGAAAAGTTGTTGTGCTTCCTGTGGCCCCCATGACATGGGCGGATACTCAATCAAGTCGGGCTTGTTGTTCACATTCCACGCGTTTCGAATGCTGTCGATGAACCGCCATGACGCCTCGACCTCGTCACCGCGAATAAACAATGTGGCAATTCCGCGCATGGCGTCCAGAAGCAGGTGTTCATAGGCTTCAGGTCCTGCCGACGCGAAGGCGGAGTCGTATCGGTACTCCATGTTCACTGGTCGAAGCATCATTCTATCGCCGGGCACTTTCGCGCTGACAACGAAATAAGCTCCTTCATCCGGAGCGATGCGAATGATAAGCATGTTGGGGCCAATCATGTCGCACCCGCCCTCGACAAACAGATTCAGCGGTACGCGTTTGAAAGTAATCGCAACATAGCTGGCCTTGGCTGCGAGCATCTTGCCCGTGCGAAGATAGAACGGCACACCGCTCCATCGCCAGTTGTCCACAAACAGTTTGACGGCAGCGAATGTTTCGATTCGTGAATCTGGCGAGACCCCGCGCTCCTGGCGATATGCGGGGTGTTCACCATCCGCACGATACTGGCCGCGAACGGTGGATTCAGCAACCTCTTCAACAGTCAGCGGCCGGAGCGATTTGAGCAACTTGACCTTTTCATCACGTATCGACTCAGCCCCAAGCGACGATGGGGCTTCCATCGCCGTGAGCGAGAGCAGTTGCAGCATGTGGTTCTGCATCATGTCGCCAAGAGCCCCCGCCGTTTCGTAATAAGGGCCCCGCCTACCCTCCATGCCCACTGTCTCGGCGGTGGTTATCTGGATATTGTCCACATATTGACGATTCAGAAGAGGCTCAAGAACAGCGTTTGCGAAACGCAGCACAAGGATGTTCTGAACAGTTTCCTTGCCCAGGTAGTGATCGATTCTGCAGATCTGATCTTCGCTGAAGGCCTGCAATAACCTGTCGTTTAGTTTTCGGGCGGACGGTAGATCGTGTCCGAAAGGTTTTTCCACGACAATGCGGGAGTACTGCCCACCTTTGATCGGGTGATTCAGGCCTGTTGATTGAATGTTTGCGATGGTGTCGTCCCACGCGTCAGGGGTGATGGCCATGTATAAAACCAGGTTTCCACCCGCGTCAACCCGCTCGTTGATGTGCTCGATCCGTTCCCTCAGGCGTAGATAATCATCGGGGTTGTCCGCCTGTACGACGGCATATTCCCAGTTGGCCGACCACCTGCCCCACAGGTCATCGTCAACCTTGCTTCTGGAATACCTGCGGATTGCATCGAGCATCTCGTTGCGGAATTGTTCATTGCTCCTGGGTCGACGTGCCACGCCGAGAACCGCCACGTTATCGCCAACCAGTCCTTCAGCCCGCAGGTTGTACAATGCAGGCGCGATCTTTCTAGCTGCCAGATCTCCCGTTGCGCCAAACAGGACGAACACACACGGCGGGGCCGTGGGCATCTGTCCCCGCATATCCACCGTCAGCTTTTCTTTCTCAGCAGCCATGCGTCATCTTTCTCACTCATCGGACCTTTGAAGCTTTTTGTGCCACAACATTTTATGCGTGAGGAGGATAATCGCTCCTGAATCCCCCCGAGAGGACAAGATACGGCGAAATTGGTGTTTAGGTCACCCGCTGGTGGTGTAAAATGCCTTCAATGAAGATTAGATCAGCCAAAGTGCAGGATGCCTCCGCCATATGCAGCCTGATCAACTACTATGCGGAACGCGGCAGGATGCTTCACCGCAATCTTGAAAGCGTATATGGCATGCTGCGCGAGTTTCTGGTAATTGAGGCGGACAACGACGAGATTGTCGGGTGCGTCGCTCTACATATTTTCTGGGCAGACCTGGCCGAGATAAAGTCACTGGCTGTCCATCACGATCACAAAGGGCGCGGGCTGGGCGGAATGCTTGTGAATTCGGCGGTGAAGGACGCCAGACGCCTGGGCGTTCGCAGGGTCTTCGCCCTGACCTACGAAGAAAGCTTTTTCTCCAAGGTTGGATTCGAGACAATAAACCGTGAGTTTCTGCCCGAGAAGGTCTGGCGAGAATGCATTGCATGCCCAAAGGCGGATGCGTGTGATGAAATCGCCATGATGATCGACCTTGCCGAACCCGGACCAGCCAACATGATCAATCGCGCCGGCGGCAAACACAAAAAACGTTCCACTAATGTTGACAAGAAGAAAACATGAATGCTTCCTGAGAAACATATGTCCTCACCGGCCCCTATCATCCAGTTGAAGAACATTACAAGATCCTTCAACGGTCTGAGGGTTCTTGATGGGGTAAGTCTTGACATTCCCACAGGGATGACCACAGTGATAATAGGCCCGTCGGGATGTGGCAAGAGCGTGCTTCTCAAACACTTCGTTCTACTGTTGAGGCCAGATTCGGGCAGCGTCTTTTTCAAAAATGACAACATTACCGCGATGAGTGAGAAGCAGCTCATCGACGTGCGTCGCAAGATAGGTTTTCTCTTCCAGGGGGCGGCACTGTTCGACTCGATGACGGTGGATCAGAACGTGATGTTCCCGCTTGAGGAACACTCCAGCCTCAGCGCTTCGCAGCGACTCACAAGGGCTCGCGAGATGCTCGACCTGGTAGGGTTGGGAGATCTGGGGCATCGATATCCCGAGGAACTCTCCGGCGGGCAGCAGAAGCGGGTGGCACTGGCCCGGGCGATCGCACTCCATCCGGAGGTTATTCTGTATGATGAACCTACGACCGGGCTTGACCCAATCCGATCGGATTTGATAAATGAACTGATACTTCGACTTCAGAAGACTCTTGGGTCAACCGCAGTGGTAGTTACGCACGATATGACTTCGGCACGCAAGGTCGCAAATCACATAGTAATGCTGCACGGAGGTAGAATCGTGGCCAGAACTGTGCCGCCAAAGCTCGACGAAATCAAGCTTGACGTGTTCAGAGATTTCGTCGAAGGTCGCGCGAGTGCTGAAGAGCTGGCGACGATCGAGCGAGCGAATCTTGCTGGCATACGCCAGGCAACTGGAGACCAGGTGTAAAATGACTGAACAAGGCCGAAACCTGCTCGTGGGCGCGACGGCGCTGATCGGCATACTCATGCTCATGGCGATGATTGTTCTGTTCACCATGACTCCGGGCCTGCTGCGAGGCGGATATACGGTGAAAATACTTTCTCGCAGCTCGCACGATGTGCAGACGGGGCATCATATCTATCTGGCGGGAATGCGAATCGGCGTTATAACCAGCATAAATTTCAGCGACGCGACCAACCCGGCTGCGGGCGTGACAATGCTCGCCAAGATCAACAACGATATCCACCTGCCCGTCGATACGCGGGTAGTGGTTCATACCAAGGGCATTGTGGGCTCGCCCTACGTCGAGTTCAAAAGCGAATCGGCTTCCAATGGCTCCCACCACAGTGAGTTCCTTTCCCGGGACGGCTCGGCTGTGGTCGTGGCTGAGCATGTCGGAGCCGATCTTGTGCCCCCCGAAATAAAAGCAACCCTGGACGACATTCGTGACGGGTTCGACCAGATAGGTATTCTCGCAGGCAACCTCAACCGGATCCTTGCCCCGGCAAACCACGCGGGCCAAGCGTCAGGCGAAGCGGGAGGCGAGCTTGAGGGCACCCTGGCGAAGCTTAATCGCACATTGGACGACATATCCGGCGTATTTGGCGACACCCAGAACCAGCAGAACCTGCGAAAGACGATGATCAATCTTGCCGAGGCGAGCGAGTCAATGCCCGAAACGGCAGAGTCGCTTAAGAACCTCATTTCAGAAGCAAGATCGGCAATTGCACAGGCAAACACCTTGCTTAGCAAGTTCGAGGCCACAGCCGGAAAAGCAGACCAGAATATGGAACTGGTCGCCTCAAAACTTGTGGTCGCTGCCGATGGAATGGCCAACCTGATGGCGCAGTTCAACCAGTTTACAACCAGGCTCGAAAGCCCGGACAGCACCATGGGGCAACTGGTCAACGACATCAGGCTCTATAACAATCTGCTCGATGCCAGCGTTCAACTGAATGAGTTGCTCAAAGAGTTTCGCCTGCTGGTCGACGGATGGCAAAGACAAGGAATGGGCGTCAAGATCAGGTGACAATTCCAGATATGGTCAGCGATTCAACATCGTCCGCATGTACCGCTGCATTGCCTGCCTTGCCCTGAGCGTCAGCAATGACTCTGGAGAATTCATCGCTTGTTGCTCATTTACGCCCTCTGCGACAAGGGGCCAGACACCCTGGAACATGTCAATGGGGGCGTCATGCGCTACCTTTCCGGGTATGCATATTACCGCTACGCCCGCCTCCCTGGCAAATTCGGCGACACCTGCACAGACCTTGCCATACGCGCTTTGTGCATCCAGCTTGCCTTCGCCCGTAATTACCAGTTGGGCCTGCCCAATGCGATTGCCAAGCCCCACCGACTCCGCAATCAGATCAAATCCCCTATGCATAGTCGCTCCGGCAAAGGCGACCAGTCCTCCCGCCAGCCCTCCTGCCGCACCAGCGCTGCTGAGGCGACTTATATCCACGCCAAGATCACGCTGCACCACTTCGCACAGATTTTCAAGGCCCGCCTCCAGCATATCCACAACCTCCGGTGTCGCACCTTTCTGCGGGGCATAGATGCGGGCCGCCCCGTTGGCACCAGTAAGAGGATTCGATACGTCGCAGGCGATTTGAATCATTCCAGGCCTTATTCGCGAATCCAGGCCTGTAACATCTATTGAGGCTATTTCACTGAGCCTTCCCCCGCAGATGGACGGGCCTATTTCACAACCCGCGGAATCGAGGAACCTCACCCCCAGGGCTGCGGCGCAACCTGCGCCCCCATCGACTGTGGCGGATCCACCCACGCCCAGGACTATCTCCCCGGCCCCGGCGTCCAGTGCGGAGGTTATCAACTGCCCTGTCCCGTAGGTAGTCGTGTGCAACGGATCTCGCATAGACGGTGGGACAAGCTCAAGACCTGAAGCTGCCGCCATCTCCACCACTGCCAGGCAACCGTCGCATGCACAGTTTTCATGGTCGGCTTCGTCAACCCATGTAGCAACCAGGCCAACCTCTCCGGGTAGGTGTACCTCCGGAGCCTTGCTCACCAGAGCGTATTTAGCACGAACGATTTTCCCTAGCGGATCGAACACATCCGCCGATATGTATCTTCCACCGGTAGCGGTCACGATTGCAGGGACAGTCCCCTCGCCTCCGTCAGCCATAGGGCAGATGTCGATTACCGCCTGTGGACACGCCTCGATCACGCCCTCGCTGATCGCGGCTGCGACTTGTCCTGCGGTGATGCACTCTTTGAAGCTATCCGGGGCTATTACTATTCTCATTTTGTTATGTCCTTTCAGTAGTGACCACCAACTAGACCGCCCCACTCGTTACTGGCGATCGAGATGGATCCGTCAAACCTTCTCCACGAGCGCGAATGCTCACGAAGGCACGAATATTGCCACGGATAATCCCGATTCGCAGAACCCGCGACCCGGGCATATCTTCCAAAAGTTGGCCCAGCGAGTCCAATGTCGCCACGTGAAGCTGTTCAAGCTGTATGAGAATATCGCCGGGGCGCACCCCGATTTCATCCGCTGGCGAATTCCGCTCAACCTCAACAATCACCAACCCGCTTTCCACCGGCAGCCGCCATTTGCGAGCGAGCTCCGGCGTGATCTCGCGAAGAGTTATCCCAAGCCTTGTGCGGGCGAGTCTGGCGCCATCAGGAGCCGGTCTGGCCACCAGCGACACCTCAACATCCACCCGTTGCCCCTGTCGCAACACGCCAATGCGTATAGGCTCATCAGGCTTCTTTTCAACCATGGGACACACCCAGTCGGGCAAATGCTTAACGGGTTTGCCATCCAGCGAAAGGATGACGTCGTCCTTTTGAAGCACCTCGGCTGCTGGGGTTCCATTGGTTACATCATTTACCACGACCATCGGTGAAGCGTCTTCACGACGAATCGCGACCTTCGCTCCGAATATGACACGGTTTATGCGTTCAAAATCCAGCAAGGACGCCAGTTCATCGGCCAGAGTATCCACCGGAATCGCAAAGCCGATGTTCTGCGCATCTGCTCGAATCGCGGTGGTTATTCCGATCAGTTCACCTTTGATATTGAGCAGCGGGCCACCGCTGTTGCCCGGGTTGATGGAGGCATCGGTTTGGATCAGGGCGGATATCCGCACGCCGTTTCCGAAATCCAGCTCGCGTCCCAGCGCGCTGATTATGCCCTGCGAAACCGTGTGCGAGAAACCCAACGGGTTGCCCACGGCGATGACCGTCTCGCCCTCCATCAGATCATCGCTCCTGCCCAGTGTCAAATAGTCCATTGGACGGGGCGCATCAACCTTCAAAATCGCAAGATCATGCTCCTGGTTAGAACTTATCACCTCGGCGTTGAGTCGGGTCTTGTCCTGAAGAATAACCTCGATCTTCTGAGCCCGCCTGACCACATGGGCGTTTGTCACTATGTATCCGGATGGATGAATGACAAACCCGCTTCCGAGACTCTGGACTGGCATGCGTCGCACAAACGGACTTGGAAATATGTGGTCGAAGAGGTCCGAACCGCCAAAACCCATGCGGGCCGAGACCACCTGCTCGGTGGCTATGTTGACCACGCAGGGCCTGACCTTGCGGTACGCTCTGACGACGGGTGTGATTCGCGGGTCATCCGACTTGATCGACGGCAATTCATCCCGCACCGGCTCCGGCCCGGCAGCGAAGATTTCTTCCCCGCTAAACGCCGTAATCGCAATGCAGACAAGCAATACCCTCATGAGTCTTCTCCACATCTAGCATCAGGAAGGTCAAGCACCTCAAGCCGTTTTTTGATATAGGTGCTGCCGACATTCACAACCTCAATTTCTCCCACACGCCTCCTGTCGAACCAATGCGAGTGCCCGCAGTAGACGTGCGTAAGCTTTGGACATTTCCGCAGCGTCTCGCCAAGCCGATAGGAGCCCATGTACGCGGCCGCAAAAGCAAACCGTGCTGGTCGATCCGGCGGAACCGCCGCCGGAAACGCAAGATGATGCACAAATGCCACCACCCGCTTGACCCGAGGGGCAAGTTCCTCAAGTTGTTTCGCAAGCCTGTCGCACAGCAGCGTGGTGAACTGCTCGTCGGTCATTCCAAGGTCAACATGCCTGCCATCCATCCATCGAGCGCCAAGGCCCATGTGTTCACTGGTCAAGCGATCTCTGTGCCGCTCAAGCAGGTCTTCATACCCGCCAAGATATTTCGCTGCGCCCGGGGCGACCTTTGCACGATAGAAGTCCAAGGGAATGCCCAGGGCCTCGTCGGCAAAGCTGTAGTCGTACCAGCCCACAGATCCGACAAGCCCGATATCTCCCAACATTGCAGGGTTGTGATCCAACATCGTCCATCCAACCTGCGATGCCGTTTCGGGAATGATGCGTTCGTATCGTTCCAGCGAGCTTTCACCATCCTGACTCCAGAGGCAATGATTGCCGGGCACGAAGAACTTTCTACCTTTGAAGTCATCGAATAATTCGAGGCAATCTACAAGAATCTCAAGGTTGGCGCCGGCGCTGTCACCAACAAGAACAATCGCGTCACCGCCTATCCCGCACACGCTGCGCGCCAGCTCGGTAGCCGGCTCGCGAGAACGGGCTATGTCGTAGTGAAGATCTGCGGTTACGAGTATTCTCATGCCAAAATCGTAAAAAAGCCTATGAAGCAGATCAATCCCACATGTGGATCATCGCCTTGACCACGCCGTCGCGATAGTTGGCAACCAGGTCGAACGCCTCCTGCGAGCGTTTGAGTTGAAAGTGATGCGTGATCATTGAATCCACATCCACCTTGCCCGTCGCAACCAGGTCGATTGCTTTGGCGGTGCACCCGTTCTGGCGACGGACATTCTGAACCTGAAGCTCCTTGCGACGCAGATAGTTCATGTCAAAACTCACCCTGTCGCCTTCGGGAATTCCCACCAGCACCAGCTTTCCACCGGGCGCAAGAAGTCGGGCCGCCTGATCTATCGTCTCGTTTTTTCCGGCACATTCAAATACCACATCAATTCCCAGCGGGTGCATCGATTCAAGCTTACCGGCGGTTGAGTCCAGCGACGCGTTGCCGACCCAGTCAGCGCCCCTCTTTTGAGCGAGATCCACCCGTTCTTCCAGCAAATCGGTAATGGCAATGTGAGCTGGCGAGTGAAGCTTGAGAGATTCAAGCACGCTCAGTCCGATGGGACCGGCGCCAAGGATACCAACTTTCTTGTCCTCCAGCGTACCTGCCAGCGTGACGGCCCAAAGAGCAATGGCCAACGGTTCTGTCATCACCGCCTGGTCAAATGTCATGTTGTCCGGAATGGGCAGACAGCACCGGGCGGGCAATACCAGATATTGTGACATCGCTCCATCAAGCTGACCGGGAACGCCAAGAAACTTTTGATTCCGGCAGGTGTGCTCTCTGCCGAACTGACACTGATCGCACAAAAGGCAAGGCACCAAAGGATCTACGGCAACG
Organism: uncultured Planctomycetaceae bacterium; assembly: GCA_964632015.1. Taxonomy (GTDB): domain Bacteria; phylum Planctomycetota; class Phycisphaerae; order SM23-33; family SM23-33; genus JAAYCO01. The sequence continues at coordinate 6,183 of CAZWAT010000003.1, read as the reverse complement.
CGGGTGCCTGGTTTCAGGCTGCACGCTGCCGAGGCCGCCTCGATTACGCCGGAACATTCGTGCCCAACTGCCCATGGGAATTTCACTATCTGCTGGCCAATCCTGCCGTGGCGGAAGTAATGGAGGTCTGACCCGCACACCCCGACACTTTGCACCCGGATGAGCACATCGCCTTCACCATCAATCGCCGGCACAGGCTCGTCAAACAGCTCTATTCGCCCGATGTTTGTCAAATACGCTTTCTTCATCCAAGCAGTATACATCGCCGGATATTCGAAGAGAAAGACTTTGCCACGTCAACAGGCAGTTGCTCTCTGATTCCATCATCCCATTGCATTCATCCATACAAACCTGTACTCTCATGCTTGCACATGACAACATAACTATTTGAGAATTGTCAATGATATCGCGTGTTCATACCAGTATTTTGCAAGGAATAGACGCCGTTGCCTGTGAAGTCGAAGCCGATGTCGCCGCGGGTAACAGCGGCGAATTGAAGCTGGTGGGCCTGGCTGAAGCGTCTGTTAAGGAGTGCATCTCGCGTATACAGGCTGCGATGCGAAACGGTGGATATCGCTGGCCTGGTCCGAAGGTGACGATTTCGCTCGCCCCTGCCGATCTAAAGAAAGACTCCGCCGCCCTTGATCTTCCTGTGGCAATTGCGGTCTGTTTGGCCGGTGGTGTCTTCAGCACAGAAAAAGCAGACGATTATCTGATGATCGGCGAGTTGGCACTGGACGGAAGAGTCAGGCCCGTGCGGGGCGCTCTGGCGGCTGCGATGCTAGCCTCCACCAGCGGAAAACGTGGAATTATCGTTCCCGCCGACAATGCCGCGGAGGCGGCGGTCGTAGAGGATTTAGACGTCATCGCGGTCAAATATCTGTGCGAGGCGGTGGGATTTCTGACGGATGAGTTGCCCATCGAGCCAACGATGGTCGATCTGTCTTCGATCTTCGCAGTCAGCAGCCGATATGATTGCGACTTCGCGGACGTCCGCGGGCAGGAATCTGCAAAGCGCGCACTCACAATTGCCGCAGCCGGTCATCACAACCTTCTAATGATAGGCCCACCCGGTAGCGGAAAGACCATGCTCGCCAAACGTATTCCCACCATTCTGCCACCGCTGGAACTGTCGGAATCATTGCAGACGACGCGCATCTATTCATCGAGGGGCTTGCTTGAACCGGGTCAGTCGCTCATGGCGATAAGACCAGTGCGAACTCCCCATCATTCCGCCAGTGCCGCATCGCTGATAGGAGGCGGAGCCGTTCCCCAACCGGGCGAAGTTTCGCTGGCCCATCACGGGGTGTTGTTTCTCGACGAATTTCCCGAGTTCGCCCGCACGACACTTGAAATGATACGCCAGCCTTTGGAAGACGGGTTTGTGACCATCCCGCGCGTTCATTCAACATTGAGATTTCCTGCGCGTCTTATGCTTGTCGCCGCCATGAACCCCTGTCCCTGCGGGTACTACACAGACCCCAAGCGTCCGTGCAAGTGCAGCCCCAATATGATTGAGCGTTATATGTCGCGGGTGTCAGGCCCGCTTATCGACAGGATTGACATACATATTGAGGTAGGCCCGGTTCCGTGGCGCGAGCTTCGAGGGGGCCGGCAAGGCTTCAGCGGGCTCACCAGCGCCGATATGCGCTCGGCTGTGATGAAGGCGCGCGAGGTACAGCACCAACGGTTCCGACAAAGCGGCAATGGCGATCTGACCATCACCAACGCCACCATGCCCCCCGCAATGGTGCGCACGTTCTGCCCGCTCGACTCGCCAGGCGAGCATATTCTGCGCCAGGCAATGAATGAAATGGGCCTCTCCGCACGCGCTCACGACAAGATTCTGCGAATCGCAAGAACCATCGCCGACCTTGAATCAAGTCAAACCCTCACCGCAGCGCATGTCGCCGAAGCGGTTCAGTACCGCAGGCTCGACCGTAAACTATAAGGGATCATCGCTTTCATCACTTGGGCGTCTTGTATCGCCCCTCACATAACGGTATGCTGCGCGGACTTTTTGTACTGAAATGACTACCCCGGAACAACACCTGATGAAACACACCCGATCCGCCTGGAACATCTTCTACGGCCGGTGGCGATTTGGACCATTTGCCCAAATGCTGACAGCCTTTTTGTGCGCCAACGCCACGGGCATAATCATGATCGCTATGGCGTGGCGCATCAAGGACCTTGGCGGGGGCACAGGCGCGCTTGGCGCGATCGGCGGAATGTACATGGGAGTGTACCTGCTGAGCCTTGTCGGCATCGGAAGCAAGCTGGATAAATGGGGCGCCAAGCAGGTCATAGTACCTGGCATGTGTGTCGCAGCCTGTGTCTACTTCCTCACGCCGATTCTGGATAATGTGGGACTCCTGCTGGCCGTAACCGGGCTGCTGGGGCTGCTTAACGGTTTGCTCTGGCCGCCGCTTATGGCTTGGGTGACAGCCGGTCTGACAGGCAGGAACCTGAACAGACGAGCAGGTATGTACAACCTGAGCTGGACCATCGGAAGCATCACTGGTGCGCTGCTGGGCGGGCCGCTGTACTACTGGGGACATTGGGTTCCGTTTGTATTCTGCGGATGCTTGGCAATTATCGTTGTGATTTCTCTGGCAGCAACCAGAAACCGAAGAACATCCGCCTCCACACCTCGCAAGGCGAAGACACGAGCCCCGGAACCAGAGCCCCGATTGGAGAGTTTCCTTCTTACCAGCAGGCTCGCCCTGTTTACAGCTTGGATCATGTACGGCGCCTTGCGAACACCTATTACCGCACTGCTCATCGAGATGGGTCTAGGACCTATCTACAACTCGGTTCTGGCCGGGGCTATCAGCTCATCAATGGCGGTAGGTTTTTTCATCTTCGGCGCAAGCGGGCGGTGGCATTTCAACAGGTGGATACTGGCGGCGGGACAGTTATCAGCGGCGATCATGGTGCTGACAATCCCGTGGGCGGCTGGGCCTGTGATGCTGCTTGCCGTTACAGCTCTGTCGATGCCAGGCACGACCCTCACATATGCCTCGCACATGTTCTACAGTGCATCGGGCGACAGAAACAAGGCCGGCGCAATGGCGATTCATGAGTTCACTCTCGGCGCTGGAGGCGCGATCGGCTCGTTCGGTGGAGGCATACTTGCCAGCTTCATCGGCATCCGCTGGGTCTATCCGGCCATCGGAATGATCGTGATTGTTTCGGTGCTCGTGCAGCTTGTGATTCAGCCCAGACTCACGCAGACATCGAATCGCTTGTGATGATTACTCCTCTTCCGGAGGTGCGGGATATTTGGGGGGCTTACCGTTAAGCATGCCGATGATGTCATACACGACATCCGACATGCGTTCCATTGCTGCTGGCACACGGGCAGCAACATGAGGGGTAAGAATGACGTTCTTACCCAGTACCGAAAACATCGGGTAATCCGCTCCGGGGGGCTCGGGATCGTGGCAATCGATGACGGCGCCCGAAAGATGCCCCGATCGAACAGCCTCGGCAAGATCGGCGTAGTCGACGCACTGGCCGCGAGCAGCATTGATGAACTGCGCCCCCGCCTTGAACTTCGTCAGCGTAGAGGCATTGATCATCTTGGTCGTGAGTTTCGTGACGGGTACATGAATTGTCACGATATCGCTCTGTGCGTATAGCGTGTCCTTATCGACGGCGGTGGCGGGGTATTCGACCTTGATGTCGAGTATATCGTTGTACAGCACTTTCATGCCCAGTGCAGCCGCCGCCCTGCCCACCCTGCTTCCGATTCGACCCAGGCCCACAATGCCCAGCGTCATCTCCGAAAGGAACCGCCCGTACGTCTGTTTGCGGGCCTCGTGGAAGTCTTTGTCGCTCACTGGCCCGGTCATGGGCCAATAGCGACGGTTAAGCTGGATGATCGCGCCAATTGTGTAATCAACCACCGCCAGCGTGTTCGCCTCGGGCGTGTGCACAACCTCAACACCATGTCGCCTGCACGCGCCGACGTCGATGTTTTCAAGCGCCACCCCCGCCCTTCCGACAACTTTCAGACGTTTGGCATTCGCCAGAAGCGCCTCGTTGACCTGCGTATATGTTCGCACGACAAGAGCATCGGCGTCTACGATGGCGTCGGGCGCTTGTTCGGGGGGAACCTGGCGAACCTCGGCATGTTGCTTGAGATATTCGATTGATCGCGGGCTCATGGGCTCGGTGACAACGACTATGGGAAGATTATCCGCTGACATAACTGCTCCGTAATGTAAATGTGCGCAGACTGCATATACCAGATGCTCGGACGAATGAAAAGCACAAGCTTATGCCGTGTAAACCCCGGAACAGAACACCCTCACTTCAACAGAAGCTTGCGGGTCTTTTTTCTGGACCTGAGCCAATCCTTGACCGTGGTCTTTAAGTTCCACAGCCCCAGATATTTGCAGAGGGCGTGTATCCGCGGCTCCTTGGGATCGGCAGTCAACGCGCGGGATGCGTAACGTCTCGCACGATGAGGCATGTCCAACTTGTGGTAGGCAAGAGCAAGGTTGTACAGTGTTGGCGGATAATCAGGATGAAGCTTAAGCACTCGCCGGCAAAGGTTGATCCCCTCGGTGAACTTGTTCATCTTGAAATAGCTCACCGCCAGTTCGTGCAGGTTTTCCCAGTCTTTGGGACTCAGCTCCGCCGCACGACTGAGAGCAATATGACCCTCGTAAGGACGACCAGCCCGCTGAAACAGATCGGCGAGCGGAATAAGCATATCAGGTTCATCTACGGCGTGCTTGAGCTCGATAAGCAGATACTTGACCGCCTCTTTGGGGCGATTCATCTCGATCAGCGCCTCACCAATGCACATCTGAATGGTGGGAAGATCTTTGTCAAGCTCATAGGCGAGTTTGAATTCTTGCAGCGCCACCTCGAACCTATGCTGCTCAATCGCCAATTCGCCGAGGCAGCAGTGTGCCATCGCACTATCGGGGTTCTTTTCTATCGCTTTGTTGAGAACCCGCTGGGCCTCGTCATACTCTTCCATGTCTGTCAGCAACTCGCCGTAATCCACCAGCACCTCACTGTCTTCGTTGCTCATTGACAGCTCGATGAGGTAATGCTGTTGAGACTTGGGGTAATCCTCGATCTCCCAGTAGGATTCGGCAATGCGAAGGTTGGCGTCCGGGTGCTCGGGGTCAAGTTTGAGGGTCTGCTTCCAGCAGTCGATGGCCCGCTCGTACTCCTCCCGCAGGTACATCGTGTGCCCGATATTATAATAGCACAGCGGACACGCGGGCTTGATCTGCCGGGCGAGGTAGAACATCAGCTCGGCGTTTTCGTAATCCTCCATCTGCGTATACGTTACTATCCGATTGCAGTACGCCGGCTCGTATCGCGGGGAAATCTTGACCACTCTCTCGAATTGCTTCAGCGCTTCAGAATACTGCCCCAACCGCGTCATATTGACACCAAGGCAGTTCATCGCCTCAATGTCGCGGGGATCCCTCTTGATGACTTCTTGAAAGGCGGCGCATGCGCGGGCGTAATCTTCCATTGCCTCGAACGTTACGCCCAAGTTGAAGTGCCATGAGGGATTGACGGGGTTGACGTCAATCGCCGCGCGAAGCTCAGCGGCTGCCTCTACCCATCTGCCTTGCTCGTATAGGCGGTGAGCCCGCCGAACGCGAGTTTCTGCATCTATCCATTCGCTCATCGAAGTTTACCCGCGATTCCTTCTGTGTCAGGTCGGCCCTCTTTGGGCCGAGACTTCCTTTGTGACCACAATTATAGCATCGAAAGCCAAAATCGGCAATACATCAAACACCTCGATCATGCGAAATAGGGGCATTCGCATCGTCGCCTGATCTGTAAGAGGGGGCCGTCAAAGAATGTTTTTTGTAAATCAACCAAAAACGGACATCTGTTGATTTGTATAATGATGGTGCATCATTCAGTGAAGCTGGGCAGCCAACGCTTGCCTTTCATGGAAGTGGGGTCAGGTTGAAAGAGGCGTGATTATCTCCAGGAGTCGTGCCTCCTCGACGCAGTGTGGGTTGCGATGGACCTTACACCGCATAAGGAGGAGTCGTGTTGCTTTGTTTGGTTCCGAAACCCAGTTTAAAGGAGCAACCCATGAAACTGTCGCAAATGACCCTGGTCGTATTATCGCTGGTGTTGTTGGCATCGGGCGTGCCCGCCTTTGCATGGGGGCCAGTCTCTCATCAGAAGATG
>CAZWAT010000002.1:0-46717 GCA_964632015.1 uncultured Planctomycetaceae bacterium | reverse complement strand
CCAAAAGCGCCATCGAACATCGCGGCGTGGGAATCGCCTACATGAGCCAATATGTGCTTGATAATTCACTTGAGGATTACCGCGAAAACGCGATTTCCTCCTGGCGCAAGTCGCTTGACATCGAACCCGACCAGGACGATCTGCTTCGCCTTATCGAACGTTACGACCCCATCGCCCCAGGCAGGCTGTAATCTTTCCAGTTTAACCACGGCTGACAGCGGGCTCACAATGCGCACCTAACCTATCACGCTTTTACATGTCCATAAGTCAGGCTGGCTTCTGCTGGTGCTGGTAAACCTTGATTGTGCACGCGCGCGCCTGTTGATGATTTGACGTTATTCTGTGCTTGACAGTCACTATTGATAATTCAAAATAGTTACTTCCATCGAATTGACTGCCTGCTGGTATCACTAGTGAACCATGCCATCAGTACCGTGAGTTCCGTCTCTTCCATCGTGCCCCGGCGAATCTGATCGGCCATCGTGACCTCGGCGACCATTGGATCCTGTTTGTCCCGGGTTTCCATGTCTGCCTGCGGAACCGTCCGGGCCTTTTGCTCCAGAACGTCCCTTGGGTTGAGAGTGGAGAACTGGTTGGCCGTCAACGTATTCTGTCCATTCAATGCCATTGCCACCCGCGCCGCCTGGTCCACCTTTGCCGCCGTTTCCACCGGCCACAGCCCGTGCAGCAGAACATTCCGGCGAGGAATATTGGTACAAGACCGCGTTGACACATTGCATTAATCTCCCAAAGTGTCGACCACTCACATGGCGTGTTGACCGTGACGTGCGACATCCGAATAATCCGCGTATCTGATGGATCCGCTATTTCGCAAGCCACCGGCACAGGCACCAGCGACGATCTCGGGAGCATAGCCCAACTTGCTGTGAACAAACTCAACGCCGACGACATTCATGGAGAGTCAATTGCCGTTGCAAGCCTTCGCAATCGCAACGGATCATCGGCTTCGCAAGTAATTGCTGACGAGCTAGGAGACAAAATAACAGGTTCGCTTATCGCCGCCGGTGACTTCGATGTAAAAGAGAGAATTGACCTCCGGGCCATTCTCGATGAGAAGGATCTGGAACTTGCGGAAATAGTCACCGAAAGCCCACAGGTCCGGCAGAAGCTTTCTGGGATCAAGTATCTGGTAGTTGGGGGCGTGACCGCAGCCGAGTGAGCGGCCGGTACCCTTCGGACTAGTGCTGCAACCGCTTTGTCCGCCAGAATACCATCAGACCGATCCAGGCTGGTACCGCAGCCGCCAGCAGACCGGGAGTATAAGTTCCCAAATGGTCGAAACTCATCCCGCCAATCGCGGGAGCCCCGAGGGCGGAAAGACCCTGCGCGATGATCACTATGCCGTATGCCCTGCCGACAACCGCGGGGCCATAAAGCTGCGCGACCAGGGCAGGGTATATCGCGAAACATCCCCCGTAGCAGAATCCAACCACCGCTACCAGAATCATGAAGGCTGGCGGCCATCCACCGGCGATGATCGAAGCAGGAACCGCAAGCCCCATCCCAGCCATCGAAATCATCACCACCCGCTTGCCACCAAGCCTGTCAAGCCCAACGCCCCATGCTACTCGTCCAATCATGTTGCCCACGGCAAAGGCGCCGACCGACATTGCCGCAACCTTCACAGACATGCCGAACGCCTCCGCAGCGGGTTTAAGATTGCCCAGCAGTCCCAGCCCCCCGGCAGTCGTGCAGAGCATGCCCATGAACAGCAACCACAACCGAGAGTCTTTGATGACCTGCACATGCGTGGATGACTCGCCCCACCTGGATGCGTCTTTTCCGGGGACAAACAGAAGCGACCCCGCCACAAGAACCACCGGCCCATAGATCAGCCCTATGAACAAAAAGATGTCCAGAACGAACCACCCTCGCGCCAGTAGGGTCTCCACAATGGCCGATAAAACAATCGCCCCGCCGCCATACCCCGCCACGGCAAGTCCACAGACAAGACCCTTGTGACGCGGAAACCATTTAATGAGTGTCGCCACCGGACATATGTACCCGACAGCAATCGCCAGGCCTCCCAAAACCCCGATAGATGCACATAGTCCCAACATGCTGCCGCCAAGCCGCCCCGCTACCACGTAACTGACGCAAAGCAAAATCGCGCTGATACACGCCAGCGGGCGAGGTCCAAACCTGTCCTGCAGAGGACCTGTCACAATTACCAAAAACGAAAACGTGGCAATGGCGATTCCAAAAACCGCTTGTGTCTGGGCGGCTGAATACCCTAATTCCTGCAAGGGTCCGACAAATGCGCTCCATGCGTAAATTCCCCCAAGGCATGCCTGCATGACAATGCCAGCAACAAGAACGATGTACCTTCGGGGCCTCAATAGATGGAGGTCTTGCGTTGTTGTTTCTGAAGTAGAGTTGGGAATCATGAGGCTCCAGGTCGTTGCGGCAGCGTTGTCGCGGCCCGGGTGCAAGGCGGCGTTAGAAAACAGTGCGAAGCAATATAGCGTCATCCAAGACAATCCTCAATTATCTTCGCCTGCCTTCCAGGGTATATTTGTTAGCAGGCGCCAGGTATAATGAAACGCAAGGGAGCGGAATATGAAAAAGCGGTACTGGTCCCTTTGCGTAGCGGCGATTATGGGGTGCGTGCAGGCGTGCGCCTGGGGCACATCATCCCCCACCATTCACGAGCGAATGAGCAGCATTTACAGCAGACCCGCATCCAACACCACCTTCATCGCAGCCTTGCGCGAAATCGAACAACTGACCGGTGTGACAGTTTCTGTAGACTGGCAATGGGCGACCTCTGCCGGGGTGGGCAAAGACAGACACCTGTCGCTGGAGGCAGTCGAAGCACGCGGCGATCAACTGCTCGACCAGGTGCTCGCGAGGGTGTCGACCATCAAAACGCCCCTGATATGGCGAATCAGGGAACACGATATCGAAATCACCACCTTGGCCCAGGCTCGACAGTTCAAGACAGACGCGAACACCAATCCCAAACACCGGCCAACAGAGCCCCGACCCCGTGTACATGACCGCGTCTCGTTTCAAGCAACCCCACTTCATGATGTGCTGTCATATCTGAACTCTATCGCCAAGGTAGATATTGTCACTAACTGGCGGGCGTTGGAAGCCAGCGGCGTCTATCCCGATACCCGTATCACTCTGGAAGCGAGCAATGTCAGCCCCGCCAAAATACTGGACCTCATCACAGAGCAGCTCTCCACGGGCAAAAACAAGTTTGACAGCGTCTACTGGATGGTTGATGAGGGAATGGTGCTCTTCACCACCGGGCAGGTGTTGAATGACAGAACCACTACTCGGGTGTATGATATTTCGGACCTGCTGGTATCCACGCCTGACTACCGCGGGCCAAGAATTGACGCATCGGTGCAAGCCGAGAACTCGTCTGGAAGCAACGGCTCATCGCGACAAAGCGGATTGTTTGCCTCCGATCGCGATGACGAAGATGAATCGGACGGCATCTGCCTGAATAAGCAGGAAATAGGAGAAAATCTCATCGATATCGTAAAACTTTCCATCGGGGAAGACATGTGGCACCCACAGGGCAAGGGGGCAATACGGATATTCAAAAACCAGTTGGTGATTTCTCAAACACGCCTGGGCTTTTTGCTGCTTCAACGCTCAAGTCGTTGATCATACTAGACTTACAAGACCCACTTCCTTAGCTCCCCTTGATTGTGTATTTGGTGCCGCGGGTAATTCTTTGCAAAAGTAGGCGTCATCATAGCTTATTTGTTGATATCCTTAATGTTTCCGGCAGCAATGCGTGTTTGAAGGTATAGAAATTGTTGTCGTCCCGGAGACTGAACGTATGGGCCTTTTCGAAGCGAGCGTAACAAGGGAATTCCGTGCCCGTCATTCGATTTTGATCGAAGAGGGCAGGCCTGAAAACGCCCACGAGCATGCGTGGCGGTTTACCGCGACATTCAGAAGCCCTGTTCTGAGTCAACCCCAGGCGGTGGTGGTTGATTTCGTTCAGGTAGCGTGTGCAATGGAAGCTATCGCCAGCGAGCTTGAGGGCGTCAACCTCAACGACCTTGCGTATTTCAGCGATGGTATGGCGTCCGCCGAGCGGGTGGCGCAGTATCTTGCACTCAGGCTTTCGGAGCGGATGGGCGACTCATCCGGCATGCTTTACCGGCTGGAGGTCAGCGAGGCCCCAGGCTGTGCGGCGGCGTATTACCCGCGAGCCAGCAGGTGAACTGCAAGTGGACTACAAATAAAAGACCAGTATGTTGAATATACGCCTGCCCGGCTGTACTATATCGCTTTGGTCCGCGGCATGAAGCAGTGCTACGGACCCCCCTGGCAAACAGGATCACAAACTATGAAAGATAAACAATTTACATTACAAGACGTTGCCGAGCCCAACCTTTTTCGGGCTATGTTTCCATACGTTGAGCTCCCGAAGGTGCAATTCGAGGAACAATCTGTTCCATTAAATCCGGCGAGCGAAATCTGGATCACCGACACGACCTTCCGTGACGGTCAGCAGGCGCGTCCACCGTACACGGTCGATGAGATTGTGGACATTTACAAGCTCCTGGGCAAGCTCGATGGGGGTTCGGGCCTGATTCGCGCCAGCGAGTTCTTCCTTTACAGCAAGAAGGATCGCCAGGCGATAGATAAATGCCGCTCGACAGGGCTTGAGTTCCCACAGGTGACCGGGTGGATACGCGCGGTGAAGAGCGACTTCAAGCTTGTCAAGGACATGAAGCTGCCTGAAACGGGTATTCTGACCAGTTGCAGCGATTACCATATTTTCCTCAAGCTCAAAAAGAGCCGCAAGCAGGCGATGGCGGCTTACCTTGACATTGTGAAGGCGGCGCTTGATGAGGGAATTCGTGTTCGCTGCCACGTTGAGGACGTCACCCGCGCGGACATTTACGGGTTCGTGATTCCGTTCGGCATCGAGCTGATGAAGCTGCGGCAGCAGTACGGTATCGACGTTAAGATTCGCCTGTGCGACACCATGGGTTATGGCGTACCCTGGCCGAACGCCGCGCTTCCGCGATCGGTGCCAAAGATCGTGCATGCGATGATTCACGACGCGGGCGTTCCAGGAGAGCTTCTCGAATGGCACGGTCATAATGACTTTCACAAGGTGTTGATCAACCCCGCGACGGCGTGGTTGTATGGATGCGCCGCATGCAATGCCAGTATCCTTGGTATCGGAGAGCGGACGGGCAACACCCCGCTTGAGGCGATGGTAATCGAGGCGGCCCAGCATCGCGGGCACATCGACAAGGTGAATTATCCCGTAATAAGTGAAATTGCGGAATACTTCCGCGATCGAATTGGCTTCAAACTTCCGACGAATTTCCCCCTGGTTGGACGTGATTTCAACACCACTTCCGCCGGTATTCACGCCGACGGACTCACCAAGAGTGAAGAGATTTATTCGGCGTTCGACACTCACAAGGTGCTCAACCGCCCCTGTGGCGTGCGAATCACCGACAAGAGCGGCGCCGCCGGAATCAAACACTGGATCGACAGCCACTTCAGACTGGATGTGGCGAAGGACGATTCAAGACTGTTGAAGATACGCGACAGGGTGGATGCCGAATATGAGGTAGGCAGAACCACCACCATCAGTGACGAGGAAATGCACGCCTGGTACGCCGAGGCGTTCGGCGAACAAAAGTAAAACGCACAGTTGACAATAAACAAACCGCCCCACCGCATCCGATTGCCTGGGGTGGTTTGTTTACGCTTCCGGTGATGTCAAATCCCCGTGTTTTATTCTTATTGCAGCTTCAGGGCAGCTTGTTTGGACTCAGTTGCCAAATACATAGAACAGTAGATTCGCCCTTTGCCTCGCTTCGCTCGCTCGGGCCAGGCGACCGACCCCGAGGGCCTCTGTGTGCAACTGGATTTCGTTCAACGAAATCGAGTCGCACACCAAATCCCCGCTTATGCATTTTGTTCCTTTGAGCCGAAAAAGGCTTTGTGATATGATACGTATTCACGGGAACCTGCAATTTGGTAAAATCATGAGCGAACAGCCGGAATCATCCGTCTCAAAACATCACAAGTCGAAGAAGGATAAATGGGTCAAGTTTGGATTCCTGATCCTTGTCGTCGTGCTGGTCATCTACATACAGTACTCGCAGCGACAGGGGCCCAAGCTTGACGGCTGGCGCGAGGACCTCACCGGCGCACTGGAGCATGCCAAACGTGAAAATGCGCCGATACTGGTATTTTTCATGTCCCGACCGCCAGGCGAGATAGACCATTTCATTGCGAACACCACCATCAAGAACAATGCCGCCGCCCTGAAGGAAAGCGGGTGCATCCTTGTGCGAATCGCGGTATCAAGCACGTCCTCGGATATCGCCAAACAGTATGATTTGACATCCACGCCAACACTGATGCTGCTAGACAGCACCGGTAAAGAGATAAGCAGACGAACCGACAGAGTGCCCGAAACAGACCTTCCACAGTGGTTGAATGAATCTCTTGGGCGAACGGGAACATGACTTTCTTAAACCACTATTGGGGTGAAAAACTTTTTTTCCGTATAATGCAGCTTGTGGACTGACCGAATCGCTTTGCCGATATGAACTAAATGACACCCACGGAAGATTGCGGAGAATCGCGTCGGGGCTTTATTTTCGGTCTCTTGACTTGTTTTGCGTTTCCTTGGAGAATCGGAATCTCTCAGGAGGTAGTGCAGTTGGGCATAATTCCCGGGATGTCCGAGTTGACTGGATCTACACGTGTTTCAATCTGAAAAACCACGCGAAAACACACTGACCTGGATTGAAGCGTCTCTGCTTCGCCACCGATTGATAGTCAACATCATCCTTCACGCCCTCCTGTTCGCCCTGGCATTGCTGCTGGCTTATCTTGTCAGGTTCGATGGTGGCGTTCCAGGCTCGGGCCCCAAGGAGAAGTGGTTTTCTCGCGAATTCTTGCCTTCACTCCCCTACTTTGTGCTTCTCAAGCTGGTGGTCTTCGGCAGATTGAGGCTTTTCAGGGGCGGATGGCAGTATTCGAGCATTCGTGATGTCAGCAATATACTTCTGGCCGCCTGGGTGTTCGTGCTTGTCACGATTGTGCTGGTAATACTGATGGTCACGCTACCAAATCAATTCAAATACCAGCCAGTGCCCGTTATTGGAACATACCTGAACACATTTCGTACAGGTATACTCGTGCTAGATTTCCTTGCGACGGTCTTCCTGGTCTGCGTGGCAAGGCTTGGATTCAGGATTTACCGCGAAGAGCTTCGACCGATCTCCAGCGATGGGGTTCAGCGGGTTTTAATCGTTGGCGCTGGCAACGCAGCCGAGTCGATCATTCGCGAGATTCTACGCATGCGAGTCGAGCGATATCGAGTTGTCGGGCTTGTCGATGACGACAGGAACAAGAACGGGATCACCATCCATGGCGTTCCTGTGCTTGGTATGACCAGCGATATTCGCCAGATCTGCGAGCAGATGGACATTGACGAAATTATCATCGCGGTTCCCTCGGCAACGCAGAAGCAGATGAGGCACATCATCGAGCTGTGCAGCGGCACGAAGCTCAAGTTCCAGTCGCTTCCAGGCGTAGGCGATCTTATCGACGGGCGTGTGACGGTTTCACAGATCCGTCCGGTGGACATTAACGACCTTCTGGGCAGAGAGGCTGTGAAGCTCGATGCCGATGTGCTGGTGAAATTCCTCAAGGATCGAACCGTGCTGGTCACTGGTGCTGGAGGAAGCATCGGTTCAGAGATGTGCAGGCAGATATGCCCATTTGAACCGGCGAAGCTTGTTCTGGTTGAGCAGGCCGAGACCCCCCTGTTCGACATCGAGAACGAGTTGCGTGGAAAGTTCCCCGATATTCCAGTCGTCGCGGTGGTGTGCGACATATATGACCGCGAAAGGGTAATGCGCGTGTGGGAGCTTCACAAGCCCCAGGTTGTCATTCATGCCGCCGCTCACAAGCATGTGCCCATGATGGAACGCAACCCCTGTGAGGCCGTGAAGAACAACATTCTTGGGACGCGCAATGTGGCGGATGCAAGCTGCAAATTCGGTGTGGGCGAGTTCGTGACCATTTCGACGGACAAGGCGGTCAATCCCTCGTCTATCATGGGCGCGTCCAAACGTGTTGCCGAGATCTACACCCAGGCGCTCAACGGGAGTGAAGGCTGTCGAACCCAGTTCAAGGCGGTGCGATTCGGAAACGTCCTCGGGTCCGCGGGTTCCGTGGTTCCAACGTTCCGCAGGCAAATCGCAGCCGGTGGTCCCGTCACCGTCACACACCCTGAAATGACGCGATATTTCATGACGATTCCAGAGGCTGCGCAACTGGTGCTTCAGGCTGCGGCGGCTGGTTCGGGTGGGCAGATTTTCCTGCTCGACATGGGCGAACCGGTCAAAATTGTCGACCTCGCTCGCCAGATGATAACCCTCAGCGGATTCCGTCCGGGCGCGGATATAGACATTGTCTTCTCCGGGATGCGACCTGGCGAGAAACTATTCGAAGAGCTTCGCACCGCCGGCGAGGATATTGAGCCGACCGTCCACCCGAAGGTGCTCATCTGGAAATGCCAGGCTGTCGACTTGCAGTTCGTCAATAATGCCTTCAAAGAATTTGAGCAATTGCGGTATACCAATGACCGACACGAAGTCATTGGAGCTATGAGAAAACTCGTTCCCGAGTTTGTGCCCCCAGACTATGCAAAGCGTCCCAATGCCAATGGTGACGATCAGGACACCGCGGTCGCTCTGACGCATGAGAACACTTCAGAGGATTTAAATTGAACGAAGACAAGATGAACGTCCGCCCCGTGCCTCTTTCCAACCCTGATCTGGTCAAGGAAGACGCGCTGGCGGTGGCGGAGGTATTGCGCGGCGATCGCTTGAGCATCGGCCCGGTTCTTGAACAGTTCGAGGCGGCGATTGCCAAGCAAGCGTGCAGAAAGTACGGCATTGGCGTCAACAGCGGAACCAGCGGCCTGCACCTGTGCGTCAAGGCGTTGGGAATCTCCGAAGGCGACGAGGTCATCACCCCATCGTTTTCGTTCGTCGCGACGACCAATTGCCTGTTGTTCGAACGCGCCAAACCGGTCTTCGTTGACATTGACCACACTTACAACATCGACCCCGCCCAGGTCGAGGCGGCTATTACCCCGCGAACGAAGGCCATTCTGCCTGTAGAGGTTTTCGGCAATACCGCACACTTCGACGAATATGAACGCATCGCTCAAAAACACAACCTCATAATGATTGAAGACTGTTGCGAGGCTTTGGGCGGCAGACTGGGCCAGAGACACGCCGGTTCGTTCGGGGCAGCGGGTGTTTTCGCCTTCTATCCCAACAAGCAGATCACCACCGGCGAGGGTGGCGTGATTGTAACCGACAGCGAAGAGATTCGCGACCTGTGCAAATCAATGCGAAACCAGGGCAGGGATACAGTGGCGTGGCTGTCGCATGCCCGCCTGGGATACAACTACCGACTCAGTGAGATCAACGCCATGCTGGGCCTGCGACAGATGAACAGGCTCGACGAGATTCTCGACAAGCGCCGGCGGGCGGCGGGCCTTTACAACCAGGCCCTTGCGGACATACAAGGCATTCACCTGCCCCCAATGACCCAGCCTGACAACGCCAGTTGGTTTGTCTATGTCATTCGACTGGGCGACGATTTTGAGCGATCACATCGCGACGCGGTCATGAAAGAGCTCCAGCGAAACGGCGTGGGATGCAACCCGTATTTCGTACCCATTCACACTCAGCCTTACGTAACCGAACTGCTTGGACCAGGCGAGGGCATGCTTCCAATGACCGAAAAAGTTTCGGCGCGAACGCTCGCCCTGCCTTTCTTCGGAAATATTACCGAGGAACAGGTGGATCGCGTTTCATCTGTGCTTCGGGACGCTCTGGCGAACTGCCGACGATAATTACCGTTCATCGCGCGAGGTTTGCAAGGCTTCGAAAGCCCGCAGATAACCGGCCCCCGTGCCCGCATCGTATGCCCGCTTGGTTATTTCGCTAAGCAGGTACGCGTCCGGCGCATGGCGAAGCAGCAGGATCTGGGCATCACTGAGCATCAGTTCCCCGCTTGCGGGGCGGGCCTTTTCGAGCATATCGAATATCAGCGGCGAGAACACGTACATCCCGCAATGTGCAAACCATCTGTCGCCGGGGAATGGCGTATCAAGCTCGCGGGCAGTGTCGAGGTCGGGTTTCTCTACTACCCTGGTGCAGCGATAGAGTTCCGGCCCGTATGCCTGGGCGCCGCAGACTCCCACAAGCCCCAGCGCATCGGCATTTATCTGTTGCACGCCCACAAGCGCTTCAGGCTTGTGGGTGATGTAGGCATCCCCAAGCGCGGCGAAGGCGGATGCCCGGCCTGTTGGAGCATACACATGGTCGCCAAGAAAAACCGCGAACGCGTCATTGCCAACAAAGGCGCGCGCCAGGCTCACCGCGTCACCGAACCCTGCCGGTGATGCCTGATGAATCAGTTCGACACGGGGAATTCTGCCAGACTCATGCGCGCATTCGAGATAATCGGCGATCATCCGCTCATGCGCTGGCGAGATAACCACCGCCGCTGATTCGATTCCCCCCGCCGCCGCTTCCAGCAATATGTGATGCAGAACCGCGATTGGCTGACCGTTCGGGCCTGGCACGGGCAGCAAGGCCTTGGGCACGGCACTTGTTATCGGCCTGAGGCGCGTTCCGAGTCCCGCAATGGGAATGACCGCCTTGGTTATCCTTCCGGATGAATTCATCATTCCTGCCCCACAGGAACCAGTGGGCTTGTCGGGTCCACCTGCACATCAACCTTTCTGGGAAATCGTGCATCTTCGATTCTGGTTCGCCACTCGTTGACTGTCGGATCTTCGGGCAGCAGATGATGCGCCAGGTCGATATACCGCATCGCCTGCGAATAATTGCCTTCATAGTACAGGCACCTGGCGGCCCCGACATACGCCTCGGGCCGGAGCGGCTCAAACCGCCCCGCCTCGATATATGCATCCGCCGCCTCATTGCGACGACGTTGCAGCGTGTATATCTGCGCCAGCATCAGTTGCATCTCGCCGTATTCAATTCTGTTTCGTGCCTCGCCAGATCGGTCAGCCATCATGCCACCCCGAATCGCCTCCAACGCCTCATCCAGTTGCCCCTGATATTTCAGCGTCTTCGCCAATGTCAACCACGCCTCAAGCGGCGCAGCGGGGTCCTTCACTGCCTGCTTGAAGAAGCCTGTCGCCTCCTCGACTCGCTGGCGAGACAACGCCAGTTCACCCAGTGCCAGCAGGCTCCATCCGTCGCGAGATCCGCCCTCATAACCCTTCTCAAGCCACTGGGCGGCCTGTTCATGATCACCCCTGCTCATAAGCTCGCACCCGAATCGCGACCAGATGGCCGGTGACGCGTCAGGGCTTGCGGCAGCCTTTGCGAAAAGTTCCGCGCCGTCCTCGCCACTCATGAGCAATAGCTCACCCTTTCGCCACAAGGCTTCGCTCGAAAGCGGATACACACGCAGAAGGTCATCCACCACCTTGACGGCTTCGTCATTTCGCCCGCCTAGCATCAGCGTATCGATGAGTTGAAGACGCACGTTCACATCACGAGAATTGGCTTTAACATATGTATACATCAGGTCGATTGCCTGTTGACGGGCGGCTTCGATGGCCCTGGAGTCTATCCGGCTGGATACGCCAAGCAACCCGTCGACAATCTCAAGCACGCGCCGCTCCTCGTCAACGACCTGGCCCCTTGGCTGGGGACCCGACGGAGACGCCGGCCTGATGGCGATATATACAGTCAGCACCACGAGAAGAAGAATCACGCATACGAGAACGTAAGGCACGGGGTTTAGCGAACGGGTGTCTGGGTTCTTTTTTGTTTCCATAGTTAATTGCGGCGCGGGCCTAGAAGTTCGTCGATGGCATCGGCAATGTCAGGAGATCTCATCAATGTTTCGCCCACCAGCACCGCCTTGGTGCCTACCGAGGCGAGGCGCATTATGTCCTCACGGGTGCGGATACCTGACTCGCTGACAATGGGCGTGCCTTCTCCGGCAAGCTCAGCCAGGCGTATTGTCGTGTTCAAGTCGACTCTGAAACTGTGCAGGTCGCGGTTGTTTATCCCAAGCAGGCCGTAAGAGGCGTGCGGAAAACCCACCGATGAACGCACTGCCAGAAGCTCGTCGGCTTCGTGTATTTCCAGAAGAACCGTCATGCGAAGCTCGGTGGCGAGGATCATCAGATCCAGCAATCGTCCATGCTCGAGGGCGGCTGCAATAAGTAGAATCGCATCCGCCCCGGCTGCCCTGCTTTCGTAGACCTGCAAGGGGTCGATGATGAAATCCTTACGGAGCAGCGGTATGGAAACCGCCTGGCGTATTTGCCTGAGGTAATTCAGCGAACCCTGGAAATACTGCGAATCGGTGAGCACGCTCAGTGCATCGGCGCCCGCGCGTTCATATTGCTTTGCTATATCAACAGGATCGAAATCCGGACGGATGATTCCTGCCGACGGCGAGGCCTTTTTGACCTCTGCAATAAGGTTGAGCAATCGCCTGGGCCTGCTTGTCACTGCCGAGAAGAAGTTCCGTGCCGGTGGGGCCTTGAACGCCTCGGCCCGCAGTTGCGCAAGCGAGGTGCGTCTTCCAAGCTCCAGCACCTCTTTACGTTTGGTTTCAAGAATGGCGTCTAATATATTCTGTGGCATTTTCCACCATTGCGTGCAAAACTGGGCTTGAACAGGTCCATCAGCAGCGATTGGTTCATTGTACTTCTCAATACGTCGGAGGCCAACTTATAGTGTTGTGGAGCATCGTGTCAAACGCTTTGTTACTGGCGCAGGTTCACGAACCTGAGGCCTCATCAGTTGCCCAGGAGGTTACCCCGGGCGAAGTGCTTACGATGCTCGTCATTTCGGCGGTTCTCACTCCGGCGGCACTGTGGCTGCTTCACAGGATCAACACCCCCGAACAGTGGAATGTCGCCAAGGCCCCGATGAGGCCGAATTCGATTGGCGTCGCTCATATCGTGGCGCTGTTTGTAGGCTGGCAGTTAGCGGGGGCAATAATAGCAATTGCCTCAGCTTCATTGGGTGAGACGCCGAGCTTGATGTTCGCAAACCTGGCTGGACAGATATTGGTCTTTACCGCGGCAGTGTGGTTGGCCCACAAAGCTTTTGCACGCGGCGCACAGTCCGGAATGGGGCTCGACATCAGCAACGCCAAGGGCGACATAACCAGGGGCTTTCTGATGTTTTTCGCCGTAATCGGGCCGGTAATCCTCATTTTGACGATAACCCGATGGATCCTTCCTGACCTGCCCGAACATGAGATGCTCACGCAAATTCGCATTCAACCCGTCGTCTGGAAGGTGGTAATAGCATTCTCGGCGATCATCGGGGCTCCGCTGGCGGAGGAGGTGCTTTTTCGCGGCCTGCTTCAGTCGTGCCTGCGAAAATATATGGATGTCTGGCCAGCAATACTGGTCAGCAGTGTCATCTTCGCGGTAATACACTTTTCGGTTCCCGACAGCGTCCTTCCGCTCATCCTGCTGTCGCTCGGCCTGGGCTGGCTGTACGAAAGCACAGGAAGACTCGTCGCGCCGATACTGCTGCACGCGTTATTCAACACAATGTCGATTCTGGCAGCCCTTCAAAGCTGATACGCCAATAGGTGGAATTTCGCCGGTCGATGAGCAAATCCCCGCATAGGCAATGATGAAAAGTGTACAAAAAACCGGACCGCTCAGATGGTCGCCACCGGGTACACCGGCTTAAGCCCCCCTCAGGGCAACGGCCACTAAGCGGTCCATCCCTCGCCTCCTCGTAGCCGGCCTCCCTTGCGGAAGGCCCACAAAGGCAAAGAGCGATGAGCCTCAGGATGGCAAACCATGAGCGTTGGCGTGCCTTCCCACTCACATCATCCACAAAGTTACCTTGAAATCATCTTAATGTCAATAATGAAAAAGACTTGTTCCATTCGTACCGAAGGGTATAATCCTACACTTTGTTGAGAAACGACTGGTTTAACTTTTGGAGAATTGAGTGGCACATTCACTATCCGCCAAGAAGCGTATTCGTCAGAACGCCAAGGCAAAGGCAAGGAACCGCTGGCGCAAGGACCAGATCAAAGAGGTCGTTCGTGAGTTCGACAGCGCCATAAAGGCAAATGACAAGGCCAAGGCGTCCGAGCAGCTTAAGGTTGTCTTCAGCAAGCTTGATAAGGTTGCCGCGAGGAACACCATTCACAAGAACGCTGCCGCACGCAAGAAGGCCCGCCTGGCCAAGAAGCTCAACGCTCTGGACTAAGCTTTCATCTGTCAGAACATGCCATGACGTCTGAACAATCCAGCTACGTCAGCAGGGCAGGCTGGAAGTTGGCGGGGGCGCTTGATGCATTTGACGTTGACGTTCGCGGTTTGTCGTGCGCCGATTTCGGCTGCAATGTCGGGGGGTTTACAGACTGCCTGATCCGGAGAGGCGCCGATGTCGTCTATGCAGTCGATACCGGCTATGGGGAGCTGGCCTGGAAACTCAGAAAACACCCGCGAGTTGTCGTGATGGAGCGCACCAACGCGCTCCACGTCGATCCCCCCGCCTGTGTCGATCTTGTCTGCATCGACGTGGCATGGACACCTCAAAGGCTGATCATCCCCGCGGCGATGAATTGGCTTAATCCGGGCGCAATGGTCATCTCGCTACTCAAGCCGCACTACGAGTCAGCCAAGATCACCGGACATAAACCCCACGCTGCACTGTCAGAGCAAGAGTCCCACAATATCTGCCTGCACGTATGCGAGGGACTCCTCGCCGAGGGCATGACGCCGTCAGCGGTGATGCACTCGCCGCTGATAGGCAAGGGCGGAAACGCCGAGTTCCTGCTGTTGCTGCACAAACCAGTCAAATAGCTCAGCTTTTCGAAAGTTGGGCTATGGCATCTTCCAGGGGCACATCCCGCTGCTCGCCGGTTGTCAAGTCCTTGAGACCCGCCAAGCCGTCAGCCCTGACCAGCAACGCCAATCTCGCCCCCCGCCGGTTCGCATCCTTGAGCTGCTTGCCAATCGCCTGCCGTTTGTAGCTGAACTCGGCGCTGAGGCCCTGGGTCCTGAGGCGTCCGACAACATCGATCACCTTATCAAACGCTCCGTCATCGGCATCGATCACAAAACAATCAACCTGATGCTCAAGGCCCGGCAACTTTTTCTTCTCTTCAAGCAGGATACCAAGTACCACATCGCCCATACCGAATCCAGTCGCCGTAACCCGAGGGCCGCCAAGTACCTCAAGAAGATCATCGTACCTCCCCCCACCGGCGATGGCCCTGAGCGACGCCTGCACGTCAAAACACTCGTACACAATGCCCGTATAGTATGCCAACCCGCGCACGACGCCTGGGTCATACTTGCACCACTGTGCAATGCCGAACTGCTGGAGCCCACGCTGAAAATCCCCCAGCGACTCGCACGCAGATGAAATTTCCTCGCATGGATCGATCTTCATCGCACCGCACAGCCCATCCGCCTTGAGCTTGCCCGCATCCGCAAGATCAACAAACCGTCTGACCCCATCAACAACTTCGCTCCCGCCGGCGACATCCTTGAGCATGTCGTCAAAGGCCTCCGCGGGAATCTTGTTTCGTTTGTCCAAGGCCACCATTATCGCCCCCACGCGATCATCTTCCACCGCCAGCGCCTTGAGCACCGCCGAAAGCAACGCCCTGCTGCTGTAGCGAAGATTGATGTCATCGGGGGTGAGCCCGAACTCCCGAAGCGCGTCTATGCACACGAGGGCGCATTCAGCGTCTGCAAGCGCGGACGTTTCGCCAATGATATCCACGTTCCACTGGAAGAACTCCCTGAGCCTGCCCTTCTGCGGATTTTCGGCTCGACACAGTCGCGACATCGAGAACCACTTGATAGGTCTGGGCAGCGAATTGATCTTCGCGTTCACCATTCTCGCAAGCGAGGGGGTTATTTCCGGGCGAATTGCCAGCGATCTGCCGCCGCGATCGGTGAAACCAAACAGTTGCGATGCTATCTCCTGTCCACTCTTGGCGGTGAACAGGTCAAGGTACTCGAAGATCGGCGGGTCGAATTCCTCGAAACCGTTGCGAAGCGACACCTTGCGCCATACGTCGAATATATAATTCCGCACCCGCATCAGATCGGGGTAGAAATCACGCGTGCCTTTGACTGCCTTGAAGCTCATTTCACTGTCCTTCCGATAATAAACTCCGCGATTATATGGCAAGCAAAACCATCGCGAAAGCAAAAGGCCGCACAAACACGTTGAGTTACCACTACAGAATCGAGACCAGCCGCACTTGGGAATATCCTCGCGTATGCATGGCCGATCGAGTCGCGGCATGTTATAGTGCAGGGTTTATACGATCAGGATCACAGTTATGTCGTTAGTGACGGGCGAAAGAATATTCAAGAGCTTCGGGCAGCAGGAGGTGCTACGGAACGTCAGTTTCACACTCGGAGCAAGGCAGAGGGCTGGACTCGTCGGGCCTAACGGACAGGGAAAAAGCACCCTGCTGAAAATCATCGCCGGCGTCGACACCCCCACCTCCGGAAGGGTCAACACCAGGGCGGGACTTCGCATAGGATACCTCGCACAAGACCCGCCGGATCTGGGAAACATGACCCTGGAAGAGGCGATGCATGACGTCTTCACCAAGTTGCGCACCATGGAGACCCGGATGCATGAGCTTGCTTCCCGCCTTGCCCTGCCGGACCATGCTTCGGATTCTTCGCTTCTGGCGAGCTACGGAAGGATTCAGCACGATTTCGAGCTTGCCGGCGGATATACCTATGCCGGCAGAATCACACGTGTGCTCGAAGGGCTGGAGCTTCCCCGCGAACTGTGGAACAAGCCCCTGGGACATCTATCGGGCGGACAGCGAAGCCGGGCGCATCTGGGAAGGCTGCTTCTCGAACAACCCGACCTGTTGCTGCTCGATGAACCCACGAACCATCTTGACATGGCATCGGTCGAATGGTTGGAGGGGTATTTGGGGGATTTCAACGGTGCGATAGTGCTCGTCTCGCACGACAGGTATTTTCTCGATCGCGTCACCGACAGCACATGGGAGGCGAGCAACTCGTCCCTGGAATGCTACAAAGGCTCGTACAGCGATTATCTGCCGAAACGCAAGCACCGCTTTGAAGAAAGAATGAAGCAGTGGGAGTCGCAGCGGAAATACATCGAAGAAACGCAGGAGTTCATTCGCAGGTTCATCGCCGGTCAACGTTCCAAAGAAGCACAAGGCCGACGCACCCGCCTGGAGCGGTTCATCAGGGACGAAGCCATCGAAAAGCCCTTCAGCAATCGCAAAATCACCATGAGGCTTCGCGTGACCCAGCGAACCGGCGATATTGTTTTAAGACTGAGGGATCTCAAGGCCGGCTATCGTCAAGGCGATGCCGACAAATGCCTGGTCGACATAGAAAACCTTGACGTGCGCCGAAACCAGCGAGTGGCAATTCTTGGCCCCAACGGGTGCGGCAAGACCACACTGCTGCGAACGATACTTGGTGACCTGCCTCCACTGGCGGGGGCTGTCAACCTTGGCTCCAATGTGCAGGTAGGATACCTTTCGCAGACGCACGCCGAGCTTGAAACTGATTCCACCGCGCTTGAATGCGTGCGATCCACCGAGGCATCAGTAACAGACCAACGGGCGATGTCGTTGCTGGGGCAGGTGAATCTGTCGGGCGACGAAGCGCAAAAAAGGATATGCGAACTTTCAGGCGGTCAGCGTAGCAGGGTTTCACTGGTACGTCTGATGCTCAAAAACCCCAATGTACTGATTCTCGATGAGCCGACGAACCATCTGGATATTCCCTCGCAGGAGGTTCTTCAGGATGTCCTTATGGATTTCGGCGGGACTATCATCCTTGTCAGCCATGATCGGTATTTGATCCAGTCCATCGCGACAACCATTTGGGCGCTTGACTCGGGGGCAATCAAGGTTCTGGACGGAAACTGGGACTCGTATCTCCACTGGCGAAACCGCCAGGCGTGTGTTGACCCTGCCGCTGAGCCAAACAACGATCGCATCAAGAAACAACGCATCGAGGAGCATAACTCCCGACGCGAGCGGAACAGAAATCTCAACAGGGCACGACGACGGCTCGAGAAGGTCGAGAGTGAGATCGACAGCCGCGAGCAGGCGCTCAAACAAATGGACGAGGCCCTGATGGACGCAAGCGCCAAGGGTGACATCGAACGCATCTCGGAACTTGGCGAGAGACACCGCGATACCCAGCAGCAACTGTCGGCGCTCATGGAGGAATGGGAGCAACTGTCGTTGACGCTGGACTGCTAAAAAAAAGCGACGGCACCAGGCCGTCGCTCATGAGTTCTGTAGAGAACGCGATTTTACTTCTTCAGCACCGCATCCTTCGCCGCTTTTGCAATGCGGAACTTCAGTACCGTGCGGGCAGGAATCTTGATCTGTTCGCCGGTCTGGGGGTTGCGACCCATGCGGGCCTTTCTCTTCATCAGCACAAGCTTACCAAGACCAGGAATGGTGAAGCCGTTCTTAGCTTCTTTGTACGCCATTCCAACCAGGTCTTCCAGTAGAGCCGCGACCTGCTTCTTGGGCAGTTCCGCGTTCTCAGCCAGCTTGCTGACAATCTGGGACTTCGTCATTGCCTTTGCCATTGTGCGCTCCTTCTAGCTTTTGATGACCTCTCCAAAGCCGCCTGGCATTCATCCCTGGCCCGGAGCTTGGAGTTTCAGGCTACACAGCCCGAAGTTGATGAATATGTTGACCGTGGACATATTGAACGTCAAGACGAAAAATGCTCGTTTTCCTTGTAAACCGGGCCTATTGGCGTGGTGGCGAGTTACGCGGCTTGCGGGCCGGAGCCTGCCCCATCGCTCCTTCGGCAAGACTGGCATGGCTCACATCGCTTCTCGACCCTTGCTAATATATCCATTCTTTGCTACAAGAGATCGTTATACCGACCCCCATCTTATGACATAACTCATTGTACAGACAGCAGTTATCGCGCCTCGGCCTCACGCTCGGCCCGAACCGTTGAAAGACATTCGGCTTGCACGCGGTTTTATGTGTACATGCATCGTGAATTCCCCGAACAACGTTTATTTGTAAATCCTATTAGTCTGACAGGGTGAACCAGGCAGATTTTCCATAAGAATGCATGCTGGAAAATTTTTTCGTTTTGCCTCGTTTTTTGAGGGTTTTGGGGCAGTTGAATCGAGAATATGCGGCTTTTCACGGGCAGAGCAGTGTATCGTGTCAGCAGCGTCGTTCACGGTTGGAGTGGTGTGTCGGGGGGCGATTTTGTTCGATAGATGAACATTTTGTCACCGTCGAAGTTCGTGTGCTCGATGAGCGAGAATCGGCCTTGCGACAGGACATCCTGAAGAGCGAAGCGAGGCCCGTCGCCCGCGTCCCCGCGGCGGATGGGCGCGATGTACGCCCTGTACTCATCGCCCAGGCCCAAATCGTGGAACGACCTCAACACGTGCCCGCCGCCTTCGATGATAAGGTGTGTCCAGTTGCGCCGCCCCATCGAATCGAGGAACGCGCCAAGGTCAATGCCACCAGGCCCCGATGGGAGAGGCAGTATCTCAACGCCGGCCTGTCGCAGGCGATCGGCATTGGGCGTTCGGGACGACTGCTCGCTAGTGGCGATTATCACCGGCGATGTATCAACCGATTTCACAAGGCGCGATTCGCAAGGCGTTGCAAGCGTGCTGTCCAGTACGACGCGCGTCGGCTGGCGTCCATGCCCCGACCGGTTGTTCAACAGCGGATCATCCGCAAGAACCGTTTTCACCCCGACGCATATCCCGTCGCAAAGGCTACGGAGCTTGTGAACGTCCCCTCGCGATGCGTCGTTGGTTATCCACCGCCCCGCCTGGGGAGGAAGCGACAGATAACCGTCCGCGGTCTGTGCCCACTTTAGAATCACCCAAGGTCTGTGTTGCGTTCTGAGCTTGACATACGGCGCCAACAGGGCAGACGCGTCGTTGCGGCCCACTCCAACGGACACCTCGACGCCTGCGGCCCGAAGCATTTGGACCCCCCTGCCCGAAACGTTCTCGTCGGGGTCTTCCATGGCAACGACTACACGTGATACCCCGGCGGTTATCAGTGCCTGGGCGCAAGGAGGAGTCTTTTTGTTGAGATGGCAGCACGGTTCGAGGGTGACATAGACGGTCGATCCTCGAAGGTCTTGCGGTGCACAGGCCTTTATGGCGTTGGCTTCGGCGTGCGGGTATCCAAATCGCTCATGCAGGCCTTGGGCAACGACAACGCCATTTTTGACGATTAACGCCCCCACCATCGGGTTGGGTTCGACCGCGCCTCGACCTTGCGACGCAAGCCCAAGGGCCTGATTCATGAATTTTTCGTCAGCGGCGCCGCTCACGATGGGTGTCTCCATTGCCATGCCCAGGTCTGATTGTCAGCCCTGGCAGTCTTACCCTTTTGACGGGTGGTTCGCAAGCGCAGCCATCGAGTTCGCCTGGATCTGCTTGAGTTTCAGCAGAAGCACAGCCGTGTTGAGGGGAAGATCCGCGCGATACTCTTCTTCGAGGTCCTTTTCTAGTTCCCCCAGGTCGACTTCCTGCAACAGGTCTGTTTTGCGGCGGATATCAAGCCAATGTTTTCTTTCCCGTGGGGTCATGATGACTTCGACATGGGGATCGACGCCCCAGTCGGCTTCACCATCTTTGCGATGCAGCAGACGCCCGCTCGGAAGGTAGTAATACGCTGTTGTCAGCTTGAGTCTGGCGTTGGGATGGCCCGGAATGCCCAGCACATTCTGTACGCTGCCCTTGCCGAATGTCCGCTGCCCGACAATGATAGCCCTGCCCCAGTCCCTCATGGCGCCCGAGACTATCTCGGCGGCGGAGGCGCTCATCTCGTTGACAAGCACAACCAGGTCGCCCTCGGTATACGCGCCGGATCGTGTTGCGACAAACTCTCTGCCGCGATTCTGCCGACCTTTTGTGGAGACTATTTTTCCGTTGCTGGCGAACTCATCGGCGACTCGTCGCGAAGCCTCCAGCAACCCGCCGGGGTTGAACCGCAGGTCGAGTATCAGTGAGTTGACGCCATTACGCTTGATCTTTCCTAGTGCCCGCACAAGGTCTCGCGGTGTGGTGTCGGTGAACTGGCTTATGCGGATGTAGGCTATCCGAGCGGACGGATCAAGCATGTAGTCCCAGTTGTCTCCGTCGCCTCCGGGAAGGAGCTTCCAGCCTTTAACCGTGCGGATCTGTATCTCATCCCGCATGAGCATGACGTCACGTTCCTGTGTTTCGCCTCTGCTTCGGACTGTCAGCGTAACCCTTGTGCCTTTGGGGCCGGTGATCATCCTGACGAGTTTGTCAACCGAAAGCGGTTCAGTGGGTGTTCCGTCAACTTTAAGGATAATGTCGCCGGTCTTGATTCCCGCTCTTAAGGCGGGCGAGTTCGCCAGAGGCGTAATGACCTTCAGGGGCTCGTCTTCTTCTTTTCCGATCTGAATCCCCACACCGTAGAATTCGCCCATGGTCTGCTTGGTGAATTCGTCGAGATCGGCAGGCCAGATCATCGAGCTGAAGCGATCCAGCTCATCGAGAAATCCGTCTGTGAACTCCATCGCGACTACGGCCACTGGAATTTTGACTGTCCTGTCAGACGCCCTCAGGAGGGTGTTGAGCAGGATTGTCAAATCAGCGTAGTCGACGCGGTCCTTGCGTTGAATGTTGTCGGCCTCACGACTGAGAGCCTGAAGAAAACTTTCGCGGGCGGCGTCATCACCAAGTGCCGGAAAACTCGCCGATGCGCTTGGCGTGCTAGCCAATACACGCAGGCTTTCGATAGCTCCAAGCGCCAGCTTGCGGTAATCCACAGCCAGAACATACTGCTCGTCAAGCTGGGATATTATCCGATGAACCATGTCGGCATCGATGCCTCGCACCATGTCGCGCCATCTCATTTCGCCTGCCGGGGCGTCCAATTCCTCCTCAACGTCGGGGGACTCCTGTGGAGAATCCGCCAAATCACCATAAAGCCCAAGCACGCGAGCATG
This sequence comes from uncultured Planctomycetaceae bacterium, assembly GCA_964632015.1. Taxonomy (GTDB): domain Bacteria; phylum Planctomycetota; class Phycisphaerae; order SM23-33; family SM23-33; genus JAAYCO01. The sequence goes on along the minus strand of CAZWAT010000002.1, from coordinate 24,678 downwards.
CCTTCTGGTAACCTTGACCTGCTGGCGATAGAAATCGTTATCCTCTTCCAGCTCCGAAAGCCCGTTGTACGATGCGAGGGCCTCGTACCACTTGCCCTCCTGTGTGGCCTCCTGCGCTCGCTGGGTCACCTTCGAGACCAGTTCCACATACCAGTCCTGCTGCTTCACCGCATCGCCGTGGGGCGAGACTATTTTGGCAAGTCTCGCATAAGGCAGGCCGTTGCGAAGAGGCTCATCGGAGGTGAACGCATCCAGGCTGGCAATGGCGTCAACAAGATCTTCCTCGGCCTTTCTGAGTAGAACCGCTGACAATCTTCTGCTGTCGGAATCTGCCGTCTTCGCCTGCGCCCATGCCTGGGCGTTCGCGTCGATTCGCTTTCGCACGTCAGCGGCAAGGGCTTTGAGCGTTTGGGCGTATGGCCCAGGTGTGTCAATGAAGATGGCTTCGAGCTTGTCCATCTGCTCGAGTTGACTCTTGGCGGCCTCGCGGGCACTCGCCTTCAGGTCGCCAAGATCCTCCGGGTAGCCATCGGAAAACTGTTCACCGCTTGGCCAGCTCTGAAAGCCTTCTCGGATTTCTTTCATCGCTTCCTGTATTGGTTCGTGCAGTCCCTGGTCGACAAGCTCTTCAAGATGCTCGTTTGCCAGCAGCGCGTTGTTCACCCGCTGTACATGAAGCTGGTATTCGTCGAGGCGTCGCTGTCGCCATTGGGTTGACAGCTCCACATATTCCGCAAGCAAAGAAGCCACCGGGTCAAACAGTTCAGGCGAGGTTCCTCCCACACCCGCTGCCGAGGCGATCTTCTTCTGCGCCTGCTCGAACTCGCCGGCGAGCGCGTCCTCCAGACCAGACAGAAGCATCGTCAGTTCGCCGGACGACGCATCCACCGGTGTATCCGACGCCGCAAACACACGCACCGCACCCGAAGGAATAATCATGCTCAAAACGCAGGAAAGCAGAATTCCCGCCACACCCAGGGATCGAATCTTCTTCACGCAACTTCTCCCAATCGTGTTATGCCCGACGAAAACCGCCGGGGCATACCAGTATAACCTACTAAATGCACACAGCGCAGTGCAACAATTGATGGATAACCGATGGTATAGTGAATAATGCGATCCAAAGACATCCGGGGTTCGCCGACATGTCAAACCTAGTCGGATGCGCCCATCGAAAGCAGCGTCAACATGCCCGCCGCCAGAAGAACCGATGACGCCGCAGCCACCGACATTCCGCCCAATGTTCGCCAGATGTGCGACGCAAAAGAACCACCTCGGCGATGTGCGATGGCCCCAGCAGCGAAAAATCCCACACACAGTGGAATCATCGCCAACGCGATCTTCAGCAGGTTCATTGCCTCGCTATTCATTTCATTCCTCGTTGTCGGGTCTTACACGCACGTTCAACACGTGCAGGCCCCACCCGTCAGCACCAATCGCCAGAGTTCCGCTCTGGGGATGCTCATCGTAATAAGTCGCAACCCATGTTCCCAGTCGGTATACCTCTACGAGTCGATCCCTGAGCACAAACCGCCATGTCAGCACCGATTCCACCGGTTCGTAGTATACCGTCAACTCGGGGGGAGGGTTAGGCAACCTTGCGCTTCCGCGGGCAACTTCCATCCGGTCGGGATAACAGATGAAGTACAAGCTTGACCAGTTCAACGATACTCGTGACCTCAGGGCGATCACATAAGGTTGCATGGGTCTTGACGTGGGCAACGGCTCGAGCGTGACCTCCACCTCGCCGTCCCGAAATCTGACCTCCTCGGCCAAGACGATCGTCATCCCGCAAAACGGGTGGTTAAGGGATATCGCCCCGCCTTCCAGTTCCATGCAGCCGCTGAGGAGGCGCCATCCGCCCAACTCCCTGCCGTCGAACAATACAGTCCACCGACGATCGCCCCATGTTGACGTTGATGAATTTAGCGTTGGCGGAGGCTGCTGAACATCGAGATAGACTTCGTCGTCGCTGTTCTCGCATGACGCAACCATAAGCAATGCCATAATCCCCGCCATAACAGCGGGACGAAGCGCCCGAAATGTGCAACTCGGCCCCATGTCTTGCCCCAACTCCCAATAATAATAGGCAACCCAATACGAATCGCGAAAAACAAAGGCATACAATGAAACGCTTTGATCACCCACAGGAGACACTCATGAAAGGCGACGACAAGGTTATTAACGAACTGAACGATCTGCTTGCCGAAGAGCTGACCGCCATCAACCAGTACATGGTGCACGCCGAGATGGATGAAAACTGGCACTACTCCAAGCTCCAGGACGACGTGTATAAGCGGTCGATCGTCGAAATGAAACATGCCGAGAAACTCATCGAGCGAATTTTATACCTTGAGGGCAAACCCATCGTCAGCAACCTGATGGAAATACGCATAGGCGATGATGTTCCCTCGCAGCTCGACAACGACCTGTCGCTGGAGATTTACGCCGTCAAACACTACAACAACACTATCCGTCTGTGCACCGAGAAAGGCGACAGCGGAACGAAGGAACTGCTGGAATCCATTCTCAAGGACGAAGAAGATCATATAGACGACATCGAGGGCAAGAAGGACCAAATTACTCAGATGGGCCTGCCGCAGTTCCTGCAGACTGTTGTGTAATTCTTCCAATCTGTTTATCCATTGCGATTCGTGCATTGGTCTCTTCGGCTTGGCAACATCGCGCTGGCGAAGCGTGGCTCGGCCTTTCGTCGCTTGAACCGCGTGCTCTTGTCCTGTACCACCAATCATCCCCTCAGCGGCGTCTTATCTGAATAATCCCTTTTACATGCGCCGACCGAGCGTTTATTGTAGATGCTTTGAATGTCAACAGTTGTGAGAAGTTGGATGGATCGGATAATTCAGAAAGAGGAGTTTAGAGAATGGCACGCAAAACAAGTGAGAATAGCAAGTCATCACCCATCAAGGTCGGAATCGTCGGCCTGGGTCGCGCGGGATATGGCATGCATCTTACGGATCTCAAGGCACGCAGCAGGAAATTCCAGATAGTCGCCGCCTGCGATCCATTGGCCCAACAGCGGCAGCGATTTGCCGAAGCCTGCCCAAAAGCGAAGGTCTACAAGACGTTTGAGGAACTGCTCAACGACAAAGAGGTCGAATTGGTGAGCGTTGCCAATCGCACGAACGATCACTTTGCCACAGCAATGGCTGCCCTCAAGAAACGTAAATATGTATTCCTCGAAAAACCCATATGTTTGACATACGACGAGGCGAAGAAGCTCAAGCAGTCCTCTCAGCGAAGCGGAAAGCTTTTCATCCGCCACAATCGACGTTTCGAACCCGCCTTCATGCACGCCAAGGAAATTATCGCCTCGGGCATACTGGGCGACGTGTTCGAGATCAAGCTTGCTCGCCACAGCTATCAACGTCGTGACGACTGGCAGACGCTTATCAGCGAAGGCGGCGGACAGCTTAACAACTGGGGTCCCCACCTTATCGACCACGCCTTGCAGTTCCTGAATTACGAGGTTAGTGACATGTGGGCCGATCTCAAGAAGGTCGCCGCGGTTGGCGACGCTGAAGATCACCTGAAGATCATCTTCCGGGGCAAGACAGGCCTGGTAGTCGATGTCGAGATTTCCGGTGGTGTCGCCCTGCCCTCGCCCGTCTATGCGATTTACGGAACCAAGGGCTCGCTTATCAGCCACGATGAAAAGACGTTTGTTCTCAAATACCTCAACCCCCGCGCGAAGCTCAAGCCCCGTCGCCCCAAGAAGGGCACTCCGCTTGGCTTCAGCGACAACAGCGATCTCAAGTGGGTCGAGAAGACCATCCCCGTCAAGCCGTCATCCAAATTGGAAATGGCCAGCATCTGGGATTTCATGCACGACGAGATACGCAACGGCAAGAAAAGCCCCATCACTGTCGCCCAGGCCGCCGACGTGGTCAAGTATACCGAAATGGCACGAAACCAGAGCGGATACTACAAGAACTAAGACATCCACATATTCGCGAGATAGATATCCCCCGATACCCAAATCGGGGGATATTTTTTTGGGGGGCAACAAGCCTGTTGATGTTCACCAGGGGCGCGAAGCCCACCCGCCACCGACGGACCAGACAAACGGCCGAGCCGACTACCGATGCCATCCACAGGCACGTCAACCTGTTCACGAGACACAATGCCCGTTTCTGTTGAAAGCACGATCCGTCGCGATCAGGCGTACTTCGAAATTGCCAGCCGATGACTGGATTGATCGGACTTTTCAACAGACTTGGGCTCACCAAACAGCGGCAGATTATCCTGGGCCCGTTTGGAGTACAAAAGCAGATTATGGTCCCGTACGCTCTGAGCGTCGCGGTCGATGTATCCCTCAACTTCGACCGGCGAATAACGGCTTGGACGAAATGCTCTCATGCAGACAAGCCTCCTCGTTTTCCTATCGGCCTCTTCCGATATGCACGGCCAAATACGCAAGCTGTCAAACTAAACCTTCGAACTGATGTGTAGATTCGATTGTTACATGAGTCATTCCAGGATGCAATCACAATTTTCCGAAAAAAACTTCTCGGAAGCGACGCGAGCATATTCGCACCGTACCACCATGCTCACACGTGGTGCTTCATCGCGTGGAAGTGATTGATATGAAGCATCCCCAAAAGATGCTTTATCATTTCGGGGCCTTCTTGAGCGGTTATTCCCAGGGGAAGGGCTTACCGGTGAGCAGCGTGTAGGCCTCGATGTATTTCTGCCTGGTCTTTTGGACAATCTCTGCCGGTAGGATCGGTCCTGGAGGGGTCCTGTCGAACTCGATCTCGTCGAGGTAATCCCGCACGAACTGCTTGTCGAAGCTGGGTTGTTCCTTGCCTGGCTTGTAATCGTTTGCTGGCCAGAATCGCGAGGAGTCCGGTGTGAGGACTTCGTCGATGAGCATCAGCTTGCCCTCTTCGTCATGTCCCCATTCGAACTTGGTGTCTGCAATAATGATGCCCTTCTCGGCGGCGTATTCGCTGGCCGCCTTGTAGATTGCGAGCGATCTTTCTCTCAACTCCCCAGCCAGTTTCGTGCCGACGGTATCGACCATCTTCTCGTAGCTGATATTTTCGTCATGCCCCACCACCGCTTTTGTTGACGGGGTGAAGATCGGCTCTGGAAGCCGGGAAGACGACTTGAGCCCCGCGGGAAGCTTGATCCCGCAGACGGTGCGACTTTTGGAGTATTCCTTCCACCCTGAACCGGCAAGGTATCCACGTACAACGCATTCAATCGGCACGACGTCCGCCTTGCGACAGAGCATGAATCGCCCGTCGATTTCATCACTTCTCGCTGCCGCGGGCAGATCGGACAGCTTTGATGAAATGACGTGGTTGGGAGTCAAACCCGCGAGCTTCTCGAACCAGAACAGCGAAATCTGAGTCAGCACCCTTCCCTTGTCTGGAATGCCGTTGGGCATGACCACGTCAAAGGCACTGATCCTGTCGGTGGCGATAATCAGCATCCTCTCACCGAGGTCGTAGAGGTCTCTGACTTTGCCGGTCTTCTTGGCGAAACCTTCGATTGAAGTTGTGAGCAGCGCTGTAGTCTTCATGCCGTTCTTCTACGTTGGGGTGGCTGGCAAGTCAAGCGAAACCGGATAACCGCACATCCGCTGTTCCAGTTCAACCAGGCGCATTGGACGCCCCACGCATAGCAAATTCTTGTTGTGGGCTTTGCTGTAGTCATGATCCGCCCTCTATTTGTTCGCCAGAAAACCCAGCAAAAAGGCGCTTTGTGTAAGCAGATTCACCGCCAGCAGTTGCCTGCGGTCAAGGCCGGTTCGCCGACAGATCATGCACCCGCCGACAACCGCCACGACTACCGGCAAAAAAGCCACCGACAACTGCTGGTGGATCTTGAGATAGTGAAAATAAAACAACGATCCCGCCAATGGAAGCACCAGGCAGCACGCGGCGTGCACAGGCCCGCAGCCTCTGGCGAATGCGACCACCGCCTGGTGAGCATCCGGTGAAAGCCTGTTGAACCTTGTCGCTATCAGCATGGCCCATCCACCCCACAGGGGCATCAGAAGAAGAACACGAAAGGGCTTCCAATGAGGACGTATCCAGTCGATCCATGCGGGAAGTGGATATTCCGCGTAGTGGGGATTGCTCCTCATGACGACAAGGCACAGGGCAAACACCACCAGAACAAGGCTTCGCAACAGCGACTGACTTGCACGCGACCTTCCCGCAAGCTCGGACAGAGCGATAATCCCCCGCCTGCCAGGAACCAGCACCGTCATCGTAAGCGTCACCATGGCAGGCATAATAAGCAGACCTTCGAAGTCGCCGAAGATCATCGCCCCGCCGCCCCACGCGCCGCAAAGCCCCAGGCCCCACAGCAGGCCTACAAGCATCACTCCCCACCAAGCGTTACGAAACCGCCCGGGGTCCTGGGCATCGAGACTGTCCACCTCCGCCGACAGAAGCATCCACGCCGGAAAAGACGCAATCCCGCGAAGCGTCCGCTCTATGCGATGAAATATCAAATCCTGTAATGCTCCATTTCAATTTGAAGCGTGACAGTTTACCGCATAGTCGGCGGCATTTCCACATGTCAACCACAGCAACCACCGCATCCGCGTCCTGTTGCAGCTTGGCCTGAACCACCGCCTACCGGATGCTCTTGCCGGTCAAGTGACTGCGGTGAAGATGTTTACCGAAGACTGGTCTTTCTTTTCCTGTCGCAAGTGGGCTTTTAGTATGCGATGCTGTCCTGTGACATCGCCCCCGCATAGCCGATCCACCAGATGATCGACCACACGAGCCCGACGATTGACAAGATCAACCCCGAAACGCCGATGGTGTGCTTCTGGTGCCACCGCTTCGCCCGCTTTATGCCTATCGGGCTCAGGATGATGCCTATCACCCCAGCGACCACACCCACCAGCGGAATGATCCAACCAAACAAGATCGAGGCAATACCCAGCACGAGCCCCGCGATCATGAGCCCCCTGCCGGTAGATTCTTCCTCGGGCCTTGAAACCGGTGTCGATGGTACATCTGTCATGATCGTCCCCTTTCATAATCCCGCGATGAATTATAGGCGTCGCCCCCGCGCCACATCGACTTGAATCATCCCCCCGCAAGTTTCGTATAATCAAACCCCGTAGTACCACCAGTCACATGGTGGGGATTTTCAATACACCGCCATTACAGGAGCATTACATATACATGAAGAATCCAGGCCTGATCTTGCTGGCTGTGCTGCTTCCATGCGGCTTGACTTTTGCTAATCTTCAGGATTCACGCGCCCCCTCACTACCGGCGTCCAGGGGCGTGTCATTCGACATCACGTACACTCTGACACCCAGATCCCCCGGCGCGGGTGCATCGCTTATCACCCTGCTACCCCGGACCATTGCTGACCGGCAGACAGTGCAAGACATATCATATTCTCGCCAGCCCGACAGCGTCTTCAAGAAGAATGGCAACCTGTATGCCCAATTCGACATCGTCAACGCCAGCGATCCGGTGGAAATCGTCATCAGCGTTGATGCACAGCTTCATCCTCACGATCTGGCAACCGCAATGAACCTGGGACCAGGCCACAGCGAGCCAGGCGAAAATCTCCACATGTACCTGCGGCACGAGCGCAAGATCGAAACCAATTCCAGCGAGTTACGCAAGGCGGCTGACCGTATCTCCGGTGACAACGAGATCGACATCATGCGCTCTGCCCTGGGGGTGGTGCTTTCGCGACTGAGTTACAGTGGTTTTCAATCACAGGAGCTTGGCGCGTTGGGCGCCTGGCGGTTCGGACGGGGCGATTGCACAGAATACTCCGACCTCCTGATCGCGCTTCTTCGGGCAAGGGGAATCCCCGCACGAGCGATCAGCGGGTTGATAACCAATTTCAGTGACGTTCCCCATCACAACTGGGTCGAGGTTTACACAACCGATTACGGGTGGGTTCCGCTCGACCCGCTGCACGTGGCTTTGAGGTCAGCGACATTCGAGCGTCTCAGGCCCATCTACATTTACCTCTCTAACATCCGCAACGACAGCATACTCAACGGGTGGGCCATCTGGAGCTGCCGGATGATCGGCAAGGGTATGGACGTGGACCCGTCACTACGCATCACCAGCGGCGCATAGGGATAGTGCGGATTGATCGATTTATGCTTGGTCTTTTGGACGGGCCGAACGTAGTATTTCGTGTCCATGAAATGCCGACTTATTGCCATAGACGTTGACGGAACGCTGGTCGATTCAAACCAGATAGTCGCCCCCGAAACCATTGAAGCCCTGCACTACGCCCAGAATGCCGGCGTAGGCGTGTGCATCGCCACGGGTCGATCACTGGTGGAAACCATGCCCGTCTGGAAACAGCTTCGCCTCGACCCACCGTATCTTCCCATGGTGGTGATAGGTGGGGCGATGGTCTGCGAAGTCGACACGAGAAGAACCCTCTACCATCGCCCGATCGAGCTTGACGTTGCCCACGAGCTTGACAGCACGCTTGGCGAGGCGGGTTTCGCGTCGCTGGCGTTCGTTGACAGGTGGCGTCATGGGACGGACTACTACCTCGGCGAGAATGGCGATGGCGAATCGGCGATGAAATTGTGGTTTTCCAAGATGAATGTGCGTGTGCGTCGAGGCAAGAGTCTAAGGGCGATGACTGACATGCCCACGCCGCTTCGCATCAACGCGGTGGCGCCCGTCGACAAAGCCGCCTCGCTTGCTCAACTGCTCAGGGAGCGTTTTGAGGGCAGGTTGAACATTCATTCCCTGCTTGCCCCTAACTACGGCGTGCACGTGGTGGAGGCGTTTCATCCCAAGGCCGACAAATTCAGAGCGGTGACATACATAGCACAGGGGCTCAGAATTCCCGCCTCCGCCATTGCCGCCATCGGTGACGATGTCAACGACATTCCCATGATCGCAAATGCTGGAATTGGCGCCACATTCCCCACCGCCCCCAAGGAAGTTCGTTCCCGCGCCAACCATGTCATAACAGACGGACTGGGAAGTTTCATCCGCCAGGTGATCGATGGCAAGATTGCTCCATCCAAACCCCGATAGACCCTGACAAGATTACTCTGTTCTCTTGCATCCAGATGCTTCGCGTCGTATAACGATGCGATATTGACAGGGCGTTTAAGCCCTGGTTTTCGAAAAAGAAAGGCTTGACCATGAAGGTGATAGCACAGACGGCTGCGCTGGCCGAAGCGCTGAATCTGACAGGTAGCATCGTCGCCACCAGAACTCCAAAGCCCGTTCTGCAATGCGTTAAGCTCGTTGCCGCGGATAATATGTTGACAATAATGTCGACCGATCTTGAAGCAGGATGCCGATACCACGTGACCGCCGTGCAGATCGAAGAAGAAGGCGAAGCGCTGGTTCCCGCAAGCAGGCTTATCGGTATCGTGCGAGAAAGCGGAGACGACGACAGTCTCACGATCGAAACCGACAAGGAACTCTGCCATGTCAAAGGCGCGGCAAGCCACTTTAAAGTCTATGGATTTGACCCCGGCGAGTACCCCGCGGTTGCGGATTTCGAGGAACCCGCTGATTTCCAGGTTTCAGCAGACGTGTTGTCGGCAATGGTCAGCAAGAGCCTGTTCGCCGCAGCCAAGGCGCACAGCCATTACGCCATCAGCGGCGTCCTTTGGGAAGCAAGCGCCAAGAAGCTCTCGCTTGTGGCCACTGACGGACATCGCCTCGCACAGGCGCGCGGAACCCTGAAGAAGCCTGCCGAAAAAGATGTATCCGCCATCGTCCCCGCAAAACTCATGTCGCTCATCGCGCGTGTCGCGGGCGACGGCGAAGAAGTGCTGGACGTCAAAATCCTTGAAAGCCAGATACTCGTCCGAACAAGCAGAGCCGTACTGGTAAGCTCGCTCGTGCAGGGCAATTTTCCGAAATACGGCGATGTCATTCCGAAAGAATGCTCCCGCAAGGCGACCATCAAGACCGACCAGTTCGAGCACCGCATCCGCCAGGCGGCCCTGCTTTCAAACGAAGACAGCAAAGGAATCAAGCTCAGTTTCACCGCGGAAGAGCTGACATTAGCCAGTCGGGCCTCTGACGCCGGCGAAGCTGTCGTCAAGTGCCCTGTCAGTTTCGATGGCGAGCCGATCGACATGGGCTTCAACCCTTCGTTCATGATCGACGCCCTTCGTGTATGCGATACCGAAAACGTGGCGTTCGAGATGAACGCCCCCAACAAGCCCGCTGTGCTCAAGGCGGGGACGGATTTCCTCTACGTCCTCATGCCAGTGGATCTTGGATAGCTCGCATGGAAAATAGTTGGCGAATCGCCAACGACCTTGCCGATTAAATTGAAAACGCGTTTCACCAGCCAACCTTGCCGTGCAACGCCGTACAAGACGGCCCACGGTTGAAGGATTCAGAGCGTATTGTCATGGATGACGCACAACTTCAGACAATCTGGCTCCAAAGACAGACCACCGACAAGGGTTCGCACCTCAGTGCCCCTCTGACCATGCTCATGAAGCAGAATCTTGCCAAGCGGGTGAGACGACTTGGGCAACTCGCGGCAATATGGGACGAGACAATACCCGAGCACATCAACAGTCACACCTCGCTCGAAAGTTTCAATCGAGGCGTGCTGACGGTAATGGTGGACTCCGCCCCGCACCGATTTGAACTTCACAGCCTGCTCGAAAGCGGGCTTCGACGAGAGATCCAGTCAAGGTATAAGGCAGGCGCCATCAACAGGATAAAGCTGATCCCCGGCCAGTTCTATTCGATCGATGTCTCAGGCAAGCAAAGGTTCACGATTTAGCTTTTGCCAAGGATCGTCCTTGCCATCTCGCGCCCGAGTTGCTCGCAGGCTTGCATGTCTTCACTGCTCGGTGAGCAATGAACATCAATTGTCGGCGACAACACCTCAAGGTTGCTTGAGCGGGCGAATTCCAGCATCTTCGTCACAGACGCCTTGCCCCACGCGTAGGTGCCCGCAAGACCGACATACCTGTTGGCGAGTTTCAAATTGCCCAGATGCTCCAACAGCGCACCCATCAGCGGAAACAGCGTGGTGTTGTAGGTCGGCGCGGCAAAGACCAATCCCCGGCAAGGAGTTGTAAGAGATGCCATTGGGCAGCGGCCAGAGCGATTCAAACAGATTCGTCTCGTAATCGTTCGCCCCAACCCACCATGTGTCCGATTCGACCTGTACCGTCATGCTCACGAGGAAAACCTTTCCATCGTCACAAACAATATATTCAGCATGTGCGGAGACGCCAGAATTGTCGATTGTTTGTAATAAAAGGGCTTTTTCCAAAAAAACGCCCCACCACTTTGCCCCTTTCAATAATCAAGGAATAATATGACACAACAGGAGCAAGCAAATGAAAGCCATGGTAGATGACAGTTGCATCAGTTGCGGCCTATGCGTTGAAATATGCCCGGAAGTATTCGAACTACCGGACACAGGAATCGCCAAAGTCAAAGTCGACACGGTTCCAGAAGAATTGCATGATTCCTGTCGCGAAGCAGCGTCAAGCTGTCCCGTCGATGCAATCACTATCGAGGAATAAATAAAGGGTCGCCTGTAGTCCCCACCCTTTTGGGGCATGGCGAAGCCGCAATGTAATGCGCTGTCGATGCATGTTCCCGCCGAAGCTGGCTGCAATACCCAACGGCGCCCATACCCGTTTGCGGACTAACGCAACGCCTGCTTGCAGCCTCGACGTGTCAAAAACACCAGGGCCCAGGCATCGCCCGATGTCAAGCGAAGCCCGGGCCATGAGTGCCTGTCATTTTACACGTCGTACGCGATGAGCGGCGTACCCGTGCCCGCCGAGTCAATCATCGCCTGAGCGACTGACCGATGGACAGACGGGTCCATCATCTCTGGCATCAGGTCATCGCCTTTGACCTTGTCGGCAAGAGCCTTGGCGGCAGCCATGACCATTTCCATCGTGATCATGGTTGCCTGACAATCCAGCGCGCCGCGGAACATTCCGGGGTACGCAAGGGCATTGTTGACCACTCGCCCATCGGTAGCCACCGACGCTCCCGCTTCATATGCATCCTGCACCGAGATTTCGCCTACGGGATTCGCCAACGCCATGATGATCGGATCCTTGGACATCGAGCGAACCATATCCTTCGAAACGAGGTTGGCCTGGCTGACCCCGATGAACAAATCCTTGCCCCGCATGATCTCGGCGAGATCGCCCTTCTGATTCTGTCTGTTTGTCCGCTCGGCAAGAGCCTGCTTCTCAGGGTTGAGGCTTTCCCTTCCTCGGCAGATGGCGCCCTTGCGATCGAGCACCACTACATCGGCAATCCCTGCAAGGTTCAGCAAGTCGGCAATCGCCGTACCCGCGGCCCCCGCTCCGCTCATCACGCAAGAGACATCGCCTATCTTCTTACCGGATTTGCGAAGCGCGGTATACAGTGCAGCCAACACAACTGTCGCCGTACCATGCTGGTCGTCGTGCATGACAGGGATTCCAAGCCGACGGTCAAGCTCGCGGGTGATCTTGAAGCACGCCGGAGCCGCGACATCTTCGACCTGCACCGCGCCGAACCCGCAAGCGATCTTCTCCATTACGTTGATGAACTCGTCGGCGTCGTGCGTATCGATCAACACAGGCTCTGCCGAGATTCTGGCGAATTCCCAGAAAATCGCCGACTTGCCCTCCATAACCGGAAGCCCCGCAAGAGCCCCAATATCGCCAAGCCCCAGTATCGCCGTACCGTTGGTGCAAATGGCAACCTTGTTGGGGACGTTTGTAAACTCCTTTGCCAACTCTGGTTGCGATTCGATTGCCTTGCAGACCCTCGCAACTCCAGGAGTATACACGACACGCAGGTCGGTGTTGGATTTGATCTCCCGTCGGCTTCGCATTTCGCACGAACCGCCGCGGTGGCTTTCAAACGACATGTCAAGCACGGTCGTAAGCTTCATGCCCACAATGCCCGCCAGACCCTGCGTGACCTTCTTAAGGCACTCGTCACTGCTAAGCATCACAAGCTCGTAGACGAGATTTCCGTCGTCGAGCACCTCCGCCAACGAGAGGGATTTGAGCTTTGCTCCACCCTTTGTCACAGCCGACGCTGTGGACTCAATGACGCTGTCAAGCGAACCTTCCTCAACCGTCAACATCAACGAGAACATCGTGGGGCAGACGAATTTGTCCTGAAGAGCCTGCAACGAACTCATTTCTGTATTGTCCTTTCAAATTTTCTGAAAAACAGCCGCCGGAACTATCGGCAAATCGGGAAATATCATCTCTGGTGCTTCATCGTCGCCGCGGATCTCACAAGGTTGTCACCGCCTGCGTATTTGTCTGTCCTCCGGCGAGACATACAACCCCGTGCTGGGGTCTATCTCCCAGCCTTTCAGCGAGGCGCTCACCTTCTGGCGCTTCCAGCCTGGAACTCGCTTCACCAATGCGTCCCAATGCGGAACCATGCCCGCCGAGAGCGGGTTCTCACAGTTGCACGCACCCGTTCCGCACGCCGCATTCATAGTGAACTCGATCGGCATGCCTTTGACAAGCCCGGCGAGGAATCCGGCGATGGTCGAATCGCCCGCGCCGGTTGTGCCGGCAACCTTAATTTCAAAGCATGGCGAAATCATCCGGCGAGCCATCCAGTTGGCGACATCCGCCGGGGCGCAAGCGCCCATGCGAGCAAAACGTTGCGCGTTGTCAGCCGTCCTGACATACAACCCATCGCGCCCCAGCTTAAGCCCCACCACTGCCGGACCCTGATCAATAAGCCTTTGCGAAAGGGTATCGAGCATATCTGCATTGATCTTCTCCTCGCCAGAAGCCAGACGTTCATACGTCCGCCGATCGACCATGAAAAGCGCCTCGTCGATACTGGGCAGGAACACGTCCGTCACCGGAAGGACACTCGCAAGAATATCGCCCCAGTTCGCCTGTCCCGCCTCGCTTGCCGGATCTGGCCAGGCCATGTCAAGCGACGTAGTCATACCGTGTTCTTTGGCTCGCGAGAACAGCTTTGCCAGTTCGCCACCCTTGTCTATCCACATGTTCCGCATCAGGGGCGGATAACCCAGATGCAGCAGCCCCGCCTGCCCAACAATCGCAAAATCCACATCATCGGCACAGAACGTGTCGTTGACTCCGGGACAATGCAGAAACGACCGATCCCGACCAAGCGGATTGAACACCAGTGTATATGACGTGGGTTCACCAGCAACCCTGACAAGATCGCGTCCCAGACCCCGACCAACCCCCTCGACAACGTTCGCCACCGCCTCACCAAAGGCGTCGTCTCCAACACGGGCAACAAGGCGTACATCCATACCAAGGCGATGCAACGCGATTCCAGTATTCGAAACCGTCCCGCCCGTCGTCACCTTCGCTCCGCCGATCTTGACAAGGTTGCCCGGTTCCAGGCCTTTGACCAGCGCGTCCTGCGACAAATTTCCAATATCCACAAGAATGTCGAGGCATATATGCCCTGCAACCACAATTCTCGTTGTTTCCTTCCGGGACATCATCACCTTCACCGCCCTGTCACCTCGACACGAGACAATACCAAAGCTGGGATTGTAGTCTCACCAGTCTTTCTAAACAAGCCGACGACGGAAAAGCCCCAACGCATGCATAACATTGCCAGTGTAAAAGCTGGTCATTGGACAGCGTACGCAATTGCAACGAACCAGCCGAACACCAGCGGGCGGGTGGCCGTGGATGAAACCCATTGCCCATATAAAGCAATGGCCGGCTCCCGAAGAAGCCGGCCATTTGTGCACATTCTACAGAAAACTTGATTACCTGCGACGGGCCACCAGGAAGCCACCGACGACCGTCAGAAGCGAAAGGGTCATAGGCTCGGGGATACTAGCTGCATCAAAGTGCTGCTTGATCTGTGTATCTGAAAGAGCACTATCATAGATCGCCACCTCGTCAATGGAGCCCAGGAACCAACTACCGACGTTTTTGTTGGTCCACTGAGCGCCGATATAGGTGGCGTATTTGGACACAAACGCACTATCGGGCACGCCGCTTGTGACTGAACTCGCCAGTTCGCCGTTCACGTACAGTTCAACGGATTCGGAAGGACGAAACACGCCAACCACGTGGTACCATTCGTCAGTCGTAAGCGAGCCGCTTGTCACCGCAGTGGCAAGATTACTGGATGAGCCATCGCCGCTGACACTGAATCGCAACCCGCTACCGTTCTGGTACAGCATGTAAGAGCGATGGCCGTTGGTGTTGTGAAAGTTTGCGACAATCGCGCGATTGCCGGTATCAAGATCATCCGCCTTCACCCACGCCTCGACAGTCATCGCACCGGTGATGTCATACGCATAGGAATCGGGCTCAATGGCATCGCCAACTCGGCTGAAGCCCGTATCCAAAGCGCTGCCGTTATAATAGACGGCGCTGTTGCCACCGTCAAATCCCGGATACGACTCCCCACCGGGACCCGCAGCCTCGGTATTAACACTGACATCACTGTGTTGAAGAGTGGTTCCATCAGAACCCTGGTTGACTCCAGAACCGTCCATCCGCCAGTATCCCAGCGGATTATCACCCAGCACTGCGTCACTGTAGGTATCCGCCAAGGCAGGTGCGCTCAAAGCGACACAGCAGACGAAGCCAGCAACCAGAATGATATTACTCCAATGTTGCGTGAGTTTCATGTTGCTTCCCTTTCATATAAGTACTCATACTTCCGCGGCAGATCATGACACGCGTCACGGGCCGCTTCTCACAACTTCTTTTCTTAGTCAATGCCACATATAAGCTACAGGCTCAGGGCAGACTTGCTTACACCTGGCACGAACTTGCAGTTCTTGTCGGGGATGCCTCCTGACTGCCCGGAGACTGAAGGCGTCATAATGACCGGGCTGGTTTGAGTGGTACCATCGCATTCGAAAGGCTCATCGAAGGTGTCCAGCAGAAGCGTCCATGCGTCATTGCCCAGCTTGCCGGGATTATGATATCCAACCTCATCCTCTTTGCGGGCGATGGAAGATATCCGCAGATCATCGATGACAAACTTTTCGTTCACTTTCGCTGTTCCCAGCTCTATCGTCATGGACTCGTTCATGTGCAGTTTCAAAGGTCCGTATTTCGAAGAAGACTCATTGGTTTTCTTGCCGTCTATTACCCACCAGTCAGTTTCGCCTTCCCAGCAATAGGCTATGTGATGGGGCTCGTCCTTCTTCCATCCGGATATCGTGCTGAAGTTGGTGGGAATGCGAAATCCCTGCTGACGATGACGAGCGAACGGGCCTCTACGACCTTTAATTGATCGCCAGATCAGGCATATGAAGTTGTCGTCGTCCTGGTAGATCTGAACCAGATTGAATCCCCAGTAGTCCTTCTTCGCAAGGTCGCTATCTATCGGGTCGAACTGTGGCGTAATCCACATCTCGATAGTGCCCTGGGGTAGCTCCACATTTCCCATGGCCGGGTAGGATATGGTTCCACCCTCGGCTACCTGGACGTTCACAAGCATTCCAGCGGCGAACACAAACGCGCCCACCAGCGACAATGCTGACTTCACAGGTTGTCTTTTACTATTTCTCATTGCATCTCCTTCGCATGCGTCGTCTTGACCGCACGCCACTGTTGCGACCATCCAATTATGGCGCATGTTCAACTATGTTAAGGTCCACTTCGGGCACAGGTGCAACATCTATCATCAAAACGCGTGGACGATGCCCAAGTATGTTTAGCTCAAACTCGCCGTTGGTGATTTTAAGTTCCTCATCAGTCACAGCATCTCTGGCATGAAGCACACCAGGCAGACCTAACTTAGACAGTTCAAAAGCGAACATGGCTTTGTTTTGTGCTTCATCGGTATTGAGGGCAATGAAGATCATTTGCCCTTTTTTGTTCAGGTGGAAGGACGCCTTGACGCTGGACTTGCTTATAGTCAAGACATCACTATTGTTATAGTACGGGTGCCACTCATATCCGGCTTCCCAGTCAAACCACTGCCGCGGCGCCCACATTTTCCAACCGATGTGTGCTTTGTCATAGTTGTCACTGCGTGACCGGCGGTCGGCGAAGAGGTGGTAGTACATCTTGATTGGGGTATCGTGCAGCATTCCCACGCCCCACACCAGGTTGGGCGGCGCGTGATAGACCCATGTCAGCTCAAGGGGCAGGCCGTACATTCGTCCGTAGTACTTGGTTCGGAAGCTGTCCAGATCCAGGTACTCTTCAAGAGTGTCGCCCTCGGACCCGTGTCGGATATCGACAAAGGATTCAATCGCCAGCATTGGCGACCCGCCGGAGTGACTGTAAATCAGGCCGTCGTCGATAACTTCACCGTGAGTTATCTTGTACATTCTTTTAAACAGCTCACGTTGGGGCCATATGTTATAGGTAATGACTCTTTGACCTGTTTTCGGGTCGGTATAGCCGCATCCATGGTGACGTTCGTAGCATGGTTGCATGCTGGCGGTGCCGTCCAGATATACCCCTTCGATACCGAGGGTCTGTATCATCCACGCGAGCCCATTTGCCAGGTAATCGCCGAACCCTGCTCGGGAGCACCCTTTATAACCCCCGTAAGTGAAGCGTGAAGGGGTTCGTTTCATCGCTTCACCAAAGAATGGCCACCATGACATGTTGGGGTGCAGTCCGTTCCATCCTGTATAGGCGGTCGTCTTCATGCCATGCTCGTGAATGAGCTTGACCGCGGCGCGGTGGGCTTCGATATGTGCGGGGTTCTCAAGATATGGTTCCCCGAACGTACCAGGCCCCACAGGCGCGTCGTACCGAGTCAGCCAGCGGAAGGTATTAGCCCAGTTGGCGCCCATCTTCTGGCCCATCATCAACTGTTTCTTGAAGGCTTGCACCGCCTTTGGCTCGTTTTTGTAATACGCCTCCTGAATGGCATATTGAGCATAGTACAGATCGCGAGTGCGTTGGAGGTCATACTCCTTTACCGGGCTGGCGACCAGGCCCCATCGGTATTCGATGCGTTGGGGCGTTTGATAAGGTTGATCTATCACCCTCAGGCGCACCACTGTTTCGTCAGCATCCTTAACAACTTCAATCGCGCGGGACTTGCTACGATTGTGCCAATACTGGTCAACTTCAGCACACCATTGCAGCCCGCGTTCCGTGTTACCCAGCCATAATCCAGGTACAAAGTCCACACTGAAGCTGTTTGTCAGCATTCCCGTTTGAGCCACCTTTGAAGTCAGCGGCCTAACGTTCCGTGAAGTCTTGACGCTGTACAATTGCGCCTGCTCGGGACGCAAAGGGAACTCAACGAAGAATTGGTCGATCGTCACCCCGTTGGTGTTCATGCCAAGGTCAATAGTGATGAACCCGTCAAATTCCACCCGCGTGCGAACCTGAACAGGAATCGTTCCGGCCGAGCCTTCCCAAACATAGTCAACGTACTCTATGTTCTTTTCGGCAAGTCGCAGTTTCCCTTCCCAAGACACTTCTTTATTGTTCATCCGCAGCAGCAGACGCGGAGGGGCGGCCAGCAATTCATGACCCTGCGACACGATTTGCCTCGGCAGGAATGCTTTGTCGAAATGATAATCCCGACCCCAGACACTCGCCTTGTTGTCGCTGGCTTCAACCGGGGTCCAAGGCTCTGGAACAAAGTTAGCAAAACCATACTGTTTGACGGCCCAGAATGGCGGCTCGGGTCTGTGAAGATCGCGGCTGAACTGGCTTAGCGTATTTCCCGCGTCGTCAACTGCGATAACTTCAAGCCTGTATTGCCCAGGAACTATGTCCTTGGTTGACAGGTCTATGCCCGACGACGCACCTTCCAGAGTGGTATGTGTCTCAAGAACGGTCTTGTCATTTTGCAGCATTCGACAGGTGATATCGTTAATTCGGCTTCGGACATCACCGGAATGAACCGTAAGGTTGACATCGATCAGATCAGCCTTCAGATAGTAAGGAACAATCTCAACATGCAGCGGATCCCATCGGGTCGCGGGAAGCAAACCTTCCGCAAGCATGCTTCCGTCAGCAAGTCTGAACTTATATCCAATCAGGTAATCCCCGACGGCAGCCTTGGACGCCATATTTAGTATCGCCCTACCTCCTGCGGGAACGTGTCGGGTAAGTCGCTCATGCTTCAGTTGTCTGTATAAACCCAGTGCGGCTTCCAACTGCTGCTCGACTGTAGCTGTGGTGAGTATGTCCTGCGTGGCTCGGTTGGACACTCCAGCGTCGACCTGCTGGAAGAAATTGAACGCGCTGACTTCAGGTCGGCGCTGGTAGATCGTGTACTCGACTTCGATATCGGCGTCTTGATCGCTGGTATTGATGCTTTCGGCAAGGATACCGACGGATTCGTCTCCGATGGAACCGAACTCCCTCAGCCGCACCAGCGGTTTGCCACCTCCAAATGTCAGACGACTGTATTTGCTCCTGTCGTGCCAATTTTCACGAAACGAAATGTAGGCTACCTCTTGGTCAGGAGTCACATTGTTGCGAGCGAGATCAAAGCCCCAGGTTGCACTGGCGTCCGGGGGGCCATCCAAGCCAAGATCTTTAAACCCGATTTTAAGCTCGCCCTCCCATCCGAAATCCGTCTCGCGGGCTTGGTACTGCCAGTTCCAGGAATGGGTAAAGTCGGTTGTTCCGCTCGCCAGACCGTCGCCATATGCACTGGCGGCATTGCCCGCAAATGACACTGCCCTTTTCCCGTCGCCATTGATATCAAGGAATATTTCGACTGTATCGTCAAGCCACACGGCCCGGCCCTCATGTTTGCCGGGCGTATTGGCGGAGATTCGCATCGGTCCGGATTCGGCAGATCTATATACTCGCCACGCAATGTAAAGGGCTTCCTCGGTGTATCCTATATAAGACTCGGTCCGGTTAGTATCCAGTTGTCCATCTGAAGAGCGTATCAATGGCGGCAACTGCTGTGCGCATGTCCATTCTCGTAATTCCACTCGACCGTCTATGGTCGGCGCATCAGTAAGCAGCGGCGCGCTGTTGCCGATCAATCTGGGATAATGCTTTTCCGCCTTGGCGCCTTGAACACCAATCAACATCATCGCCACCGTCAAGCACCACTTCGAGCTGGTGAGCATACCCGCTGTACTTATCATTTATTCCTCGAATTTCATAGGTTCTGTTACACATTACACTTGTTGCAGCTCATAACTAATTAGTAACTATGAGTATTACTCAGGACGCACATTAGTCTTCATATCCCTGTATGCCCTGAATTCTCCGCCGCTGTCCAAACTCATTGCATATATATAAGAGCCGTCAAACTCTCCAAGGGCGACGTGACCATCAGCAAAGAGCATGGTTGTTCGTGGGCCCACTGGCGGGGCGACACGAATGGCGTCTATGGAACCGTGACGGTCCATCTTTCTGTCCCACGCCTGAAGCCATTGTCCCACCGATCCCCTACCGCCAAACATCAGCAATGCGATTGACGGTTGTGGTACCGCCGAGAGACGAACCGGATCGGCAGCATCCTCATGGGCCTGCCTGTTACCTGCAGCCCAGCTTTTCTCATGGGATGTCCACCAGAACTGGTTGAACAGGTACGTTGAGGGCGTCAGCGAGGCCGAGGTTCCAATTTCCTCCGCCGGTACATCCGGGCAGTACATGCCGGTCTGCCAAAGGTATCTGGTACCTCCGAGATAGTTCATGTAGTTGAACGGATAATCGCTCTGTGCATCCCACCAGCGATCGAGAGCCGAAGCGGTGCCCTGCAATACATAATCATCGGCTTCGACGGAGCGGGAAAACGCGGCAATTCCCAACTGGCGCATATTCGACTTGCACATTGTCGTCCGAGCCAGTTCCCGAGCCTTGCTTAACGAGGGCATTAATATCGAGATCAATAGCGATATTATTGCTATTACCACCAACAGCTCGATCAGGGTAAATGCCTTGCGTACCAGAGTTGTCGCAGGACATAGGTTGCATCTGGATCCAGTCTGCATGATGTGACCTCCTGTCTACAACATCAGTTGTGGAAGTGGGTTACTAATATACTTATTAAGGCCATACGGCACCTTTACTACAATCAGCTTCCGGTCAGGTCAGAGCCGCCCTCGACAGGTCGATGACTTGTGCGGGTTTCGCCAACTTTCAGACTAACGGGCATTGTTTTGCATTCGGGAACAACCTGTCCCTCGACAACTTGTCCTAGAAGCGAAATCGCTTGACGACCAATGGTTTGCCAGTCGCAAACGATGTGATCGACCGCCTGATATGGCCAACTGAATTCGATTGGCGCTACACCAAAATCAATTGTGACTACACTTAAGTCCCGGCCTACTCGATCACGAAAAGCGACATCGGCCGCTAAAAACTTCAAATAACTTGATGATGTCAACACCAGTGCCTGAATCTCGGGCTGAAATGGCAAATAGAGTTCCAGCAATAACCGTGACAGTACCTGACGAGCGAAGGGACGAATGTCCAGAAACCTGTGAGTATAATCAAACACCTGCCCACGCTGCGCATGGGCCTCTTCGATCGCCTTGAGCCATTTCGCGTTGTATATACCCATAAGGTCGGTGCCCACCGCGGCGTATGTGGAGTGTCCTAGTCCAACAAGGTGGTCATCGATCAGTCTGGCTGCATGAACGTAATCAGGTGTGACGCTGTAGACGCCTTCGCCTGTCACATGTCTTCCAACGACTACAACTGGCATGAGCTTCGCCAGCCTTCGAATTATTGGTACCTGCTCGGTTTGAGGATGAAGCCAGACCACTCCCGCCAAATTGCGTTCTCGCACCCGCTGGGCAAAGCGGTCCTGGTCCTCATGCATCTGGGCGTGGAGCACATTAAGAGAGCACCCTTGCTCGTCCGCCCAGCGAGAGACCCCTTCAAACACGGTGGATGTGCACCAGACAGTGGTAGAGTCGGCCCACCAAGGGGGCACAAATCCGACGGCATGTCCCCGACAAACATTGGGGCAGGCTACCAGTGGTTGCAGAAATGTCCCGCGACGGCGACGGCGAACTACCGCCTCCTGCTCTTCAAGCACCTTCAACGCACGTCTGACAGTGTCTCGCGCAACGCCATATTCGTTTGCTAACTCGTGCTCGTCGGGAAGACGCGCAGGAGCAATAAGCAAACCCCTTCGTGCCGTCAACTGATTCACAATGTCTACATAACGCAGTAATGACATTTGCCTACACACTATTCAAGAGGAAGAACACCTCTATTACTATTTAAAATACATTCGATATGCTTGGATGTCAAGGCGTTTCCCAATAAAGCTTGACTTTTTCGCACAAGACTATAATGATAGTCAAGGAATAGCAGTTCGCTAATTTTGTATGTATACAATAAGGCCTCACTGGTCAAAGCAGGGTTTTGTGCAATTATGAGTACCTATTTCTCGGATGCGGCCATGTCTGTCCACAAATCACCAATTTCGATCGAAGTGCCCACAACCATGCGCATTATCGAGGTCAGCGGATCAGCTCGCCAGATCGGTCTGGACACAGGCGAGGCTCTTCGTGAGGACATCAAACAGCACCTTGCTGTGCTGGCGAAGAAACCAAAATCACGTCATTGGAATAAGCAAAAGTCAATTGTAGCAAAAACGCTTCTTAACTCGGCGCCACAATCGCTGGACGAACTGCGGGCGATCGCCGAAGCGGCGAACGTACCATTTGATGAACTGCTGTATCTCAATACCGAGGGCCTGTCTGAAAGTGTTGAAGATCGGTGCACCAACATTGCCTTTGCCGCAGGCCCGAACGGGCCTATATGGGGCAAGAACAATGATCGCGGCGCAAAGGAATTTCCAATACCCGTTTGTGCCCGTGTCATTCACCGGGTGGGTCTTCTTCCTGTGGTGATCTTCACCTATGCCGGAATGTTGGCAACTGGCGACGGGATGAACTCGGTAGGTCTGAGTGTTGGGCATTCCTCCGTGGGAAGCATATTTGAACCAAGTGACAGTCATGTCCCGATTCGTATCTGGTTTTACGAAGGGTTGATGCGATGCCGCACAACCGCGCAGTTCATCTCGCATATGACTGCCCGACCGATGCGGGGCAAAGGATATGCCTTCCTGTGCGTAGACGAACAGGGACATACCGCTTCACTGGAGGCACCATGTCCTTTGATACAGGTGCGACAATCTCGAAACAGCCATGGCCACATGCACTGCGTGAACATCTATCAACTGGCCGCTCTTGCCCAGGCTGACCGTCGCAGCCCCGCAGGTAGATGCAATGCGAATGAGCGGATGAAGTGGCTGGACGAACGGCTCGATGCGGCGGAAAAAACCGACCTCAATGAAATGCGGGCAATACTCAGCAAAACTGATCAACCAGCCATCTGTCGAAATGGTACCGCACCGGATACTGCCGTCACCGAATACTCCATGATCGCTCTACCCAAGCAACGACGGGCGATGTTCCTATATGGCAAACCGACAGAGCAGGCCTATCAGTCGTTTACTTTCACTAAATCACAGGCGATGAACCACCGGGGCGTCGTCAATAACGTCAACAAGCAGGTTGTAGACCCAGCCAAGTTGCGAGAGGCTATTGATCGCGGCTGCGCGTGGATACAGGATATCGCCCAGATCAAAACAGACGTTCTGCCCCCCAAAACTCATGACCGCAAGGAATCCGCATACCGGTGCTGGCGTGGAGCAATTCGTGGTGAATACACGTTGACGGATCGTCTATGGTTCCTGTTCGGGCCGATCTGGCATACCGGACAGGCGGTGAAGGCACTGGTCATGGCAGCGGAGGCGCTCGACCAACCGCGGTACATGGATGGCGCGCGGGCTGGCGCTGATTTCGTCTTTGGAAATCAAGTGTGGGACCCTTCCGACGCCAATCATGGTCTGATTCTGGCATTTGAGGATATCGCCGATCAGGTCAACACCTCGGCGATTCTTGAGACGATGGATGGTCTTATGATGTTGGCGGAAGCTGAAAACTCCGACAACCTGTGGGAAAGAATAATCACCGCAGGAAGCTTTCTGCTTGACCGCCTGTTTGTGCCGGAGTTAGGGCTTTTTCGCGACTTGTACATCCCCGCCGAAGCGAGAGTCGGATCGACCACCCGCTATCGAAGCAAAGACACCATCGGGGGTCGGCCTCTCCTGGATGATGGTATTCTTCTGAAACTATACAAGCGAACAGGAGAAGATCGATTCCTTGACGCGCATGTCAAGATATCAGAACGCCTGCTTGCCGATCAGAATCCACCCGGCAACTGGATTGACTACGGCCCCTGCAACGTGAATACAGGCACATTTCATCCTCGTCATACCTACTGGTGGGGTATGCCGCTCATTGACACTTATCTCCAAACGGGGCGAGAAGAGTTTTTGCAAACAGCAATTGCCTCAGGTGAATTCTGCCTCAAAGCCATGCGACGCGACGGTGGCTACATGCGAGGCACCTACGCCGACTTCAATACAGAATCCTTTGGTCACGCAACCTCCGGTTCGGCGTGTGTGGCAATACTGTTTCTACGCCTGTTCGAGCAGACTGCCGAGCAAGTCTGGCTTGACGCCGCATCAACAGCAATTTCGTTCTGCATGAGAATGCAATTCCAGAATACCCAAGATCCCAACCTCCAAGGGGCTATCCTTGAGAAGATTCTGCCTCCAGATGGAAGCGAGCGTTCGCCATATTATGTGCGTGACCTGGGGACAATCTTCTTTGTTATTGCCGGAGTGGAATACCTGCAAACTATTAAAATGAAGGAATAGCAACCACAGCCTCAGGCCTACAAGCCCGGGTCCGGCAGCACATCCGGTATCAACTTCAAAATTGAGT
>CAZWAT010000001.1:0-74273 GCA_964632015.1 uncultured Planctomycetaceae bacterium | reverse complement strand
ATCGTCGGGGTACAGGTGCCCGTTGCATTCATAGGTGGAATGGCGGGTGATTATCCCCTCGGCCATGCCCTCGAGGGCGACGAATGGTTTTATGATTGACCCAGGCTGCACCTTCTGGCGAATGGCCCGATGTGTCAGGGGAAGATTGACATCGTCGGCGAGAAGTTGGGTGTACTCAGAATAGTACGTGTTGAGGTCGTATGTGGGAACCGACACCATCGCGAGCACTTCGTTGCGTTCGATCGAGATTACCACTGCCGATCCGGTGTAACCGCTGCGCTTGATGAGTTCGGCCAACTCTCTTTGCAGTGCGATATCGAGCGTCAGATGAACGTCGGTTCCTCGCTGTGCGGGAACGTGTTCGATCTGCAAAGGTTTTCGCCAGCCTCCCGCTTGTACGATGCGTCCGCGTCTGCCGCGAAGTATAGGTTCGCACATCCGCTCAAGTCCGCTGATGCCGATGATGTCTCCGCTGCGGTAGTCGTCGCGGGTGGTGGTATCGTCGCCGTTGTCCGTGTTGATTTTCTCAAGCTGTTCGGCGGTGACAGGTCCGGTCAGGCCGATGACGTGACAAGCGATGTCGCCGTATGGGTAGAATCTTTTGTTTCCGGGCCTCACTGCCGCTCCGATTGTATTGCCTTGTGCTATCTGCGACTCGGCGAATATCGCGGTTTCGTCGTCGAGGGTTTCGACGACGGGGTGCATGCGGCGTTCCTCGGCTACGATAATGTTGCGCCTGCCCGTCCGCCTGGCGACCGCGTGCTTGACCCTCTGGACGGCTTGCACGACGTCGCGAACCTTTTCGTCAAGGTCTGAGTTTGTGGCGGCGGCGAGTTTTTCGGCAAGCTCCCATGTCTGGCGCAACTGATGATCGAACATCGCCTTCGCTTCGTCATGGGTGAGGTCGTTTTCACGCCTGAGTCTTGACACCTGCGACCGTTCCCACTGCGGATCTTTCACAAGAAGACGGTAATCGAAGCAGAAATCCTTGCATGGCAGATCGACGGCAAGGATCTTGCCCTTGGCGTCCATGATTCTACCCCTCGGCGCGGGAAGCGATTGTTCCCTGCGCATCGATTGTTCCCACTGTTCACGGTGTTCGTTGACCTGCACTATCTGCAGGTGGGCAAGTCGACCCACCAGCGTGAGGAGCATCACCCCGGCGATGATCATGAAGGCTATTATGCGACGTTTATACATTGCGGTGGAAGTGACCAAATGCGCGATTGAAGAGTCTTGTCGATAAATCCAAGCGCCGGTGCGGGTGGGCGCTTCCGTCTGTTGTCGCTCCTTGTGTCATGATGCCCGCTACCGATAGTATCTTCTGCTTCTGCCCGACGGCGTCGAGATCAGCAGGCCCCTCGTGCGGTCGAACAGTACGCATAGCAACGGAGCGATTACCGAGGTGTATACCCCAAGCAGACACGCCTGAAGAAGCAACCTGCTGTAATCGCCCCAGGTCATTATCGACATCGCCAGTATCGACTGCATCGTCACCCACATCACATGCGCGAGGATGCAGAATATCAGCGTTAAGATCAGCCTTGCCGACGCTCGCTCCCGGAAAAACGCGTCCCTGAGCGAGAAGACCAGCCCACCTGCCAGTGAGTATGCAATCGCCATTGGGCCAACTGCCGATACCGTTCCGCCCGGCCCGCCCGCAAGAAGGTCGACAAAAAATCCTAATATCCACCCGGCGATCATCGCGTCAAGTGATGTTCGCACATAAAGCGCGACGAACACCGCAAGCACAGCCGCCATGTCGGGAACCACGGTTCCCACCGAACGCACAGTGAACGCAAGCAATTGGCCCAGCGTGGTCTGTGCCAGCAGAACGAGGTACGCCAGAATGACGAATGGTATCCAACGCATCAAATAGCGGGTTTCCAGTAGACTATGTACACGTCGCGCAGGGTCGACAGATCCGCGAACGGGCGAACCTTGACGGTGGTGAAACGCCTGTCCGAGGGGTTAACGGTGACTTCTTCGACAACCCCGATTCGAACTTCAGTTCGAAGGTGCAGGTCGTCATCGCTCGTCACAAGCCAGTCTCCGGCGAGCACGCGCTCGCTTTCGGGTACATCTTCTATCACCAGCCCCGAAACGCCGTCGCCCCTTGCGAGCACCTCGAGCCTGTTGTTGAAGTCCGTCAGTACGACCATGCCAGCTTCACCGGGCTTGTTGGACATTATCAGCCTGGGCTTTTCAGGATCGATCAGCCTGACAATTCTGCCGCGAATCGCGAACCCGCGATCGGTAACAAGCTGAATCTTGCTGGTGAACGCTCCGCTCGATGCGATTCTTCCGACAAGCGCGCTTGATGTAATCACCGCCAGGTTGGGGGGTAT
Source organism: uncultured Planctomycetaceae bacterium (assembly GCA_964632015.1). Taxonomy (GTDB): domain Bacteria; phylum Planctomycetota; class Phycisphaerae; order SM23-33; family SM23-33; genus JAAYCO01. The sequence goes on along the minus strand of CAZWAT010000001.1, from coordinate 71,925 downwards.
ACCCTTGCTTCGGTCGGTGATGAGCATGCGCGATAGCACGGGCGAGTGGGCGATTCCATCACCGCCGCGATTAAGCACACGCCAGTTGCCATACGACAACCCGTCGCCCGCGACCACTCTCGCATGAATCAGCTCGCATGGGTTGTCCTGCCGGGGGACGAATGCACTTGACCGGATTTGCTGAAGCTGTTCAAGCTGATGGCGGTGTGCGCCTGCCTGCTCGGCATAGCGCTGTTCCATCTCGACCAGTTGCAACCTTAGCTGTTCGTTCTCGTGCCTCAGCGCCAGTGCCTCGGTGGGAGAAATCGTAGGCCCACGATCGATTGACTTCAATGCGCTTACAACGTACATGCCCCCGTCGCCCAACGGGGCGATGAGCATCTGCGCAAGGCTGCGCATGCGCCCGGTCACGCCCCTGCCGAATAACGCCAGGGCGATCGACGCGAGCAGCATGATCGTAAATACTCTCGACCTGGACAGCTTATGGTTCACCGGAGGTATCTTACTGAAATACCGGCGGTAATGGTAGAAAAGGAAATGCGAATGATGCCCGACTCGGGGAGTCTTGCGTTACAGAGCGATCCAGTATCTTCGCATCAATTCGCCGGTCTCTCGGGATATGACCTTGTTCTCCAGCACGCCCCCGTTGGATTCTATGATGCGCATCGAGGCGATGTTGGTGTCTTTGCAGGTAAGAAGCACCTGTTTCATGCCTATCCTGCGGGCTCGATCGAGGGTGAGTTGGCAGATGACGTTGCCGTACCCTCGTCCCCTGCACGAAGGCCTGATACCGTAACCGATGTGTCCGCCTTCATACCTCAGTGGTGGCGTCAGTTCGTGTCTCAGCCGGCTCGTGCCGAGGATGCGATCATCGTCAATCAACCAGTATGTTGTCTGGCGAACCATGCCCTTCGACAGCCCCTCGCCGCGTGAGTGGTCTCTGAGCAGGCGTATGTGGGCGTTGATGTCTTCCAGCGCGTGGCGATATGTCTTGGCTTCGTGTGGCTCGATTTCGCTTTCGTGCTGAAGGTATTCATTCGCCATATCCGCGTAGGCGTGTGCATAGGCGAAGTCGGCCTCGACGAGTATCAGTCCGGTCTGGGTGTCCATATAACATTTTATATCCTCCCGGACAGGTATTTCGTATAATGATCGTTTTCGCAAATGGCACGGAAGAAGAATACGACATCCCAGGGTGCAAATCGGCGTCAGGAGCAGGCTACTTCGCCTGCGATCCCTGCCTCGGCTGCGACTGCGCTCGAACCGACGAGAGAAATTGTCATCCTCGGCGCGAAGGAACACAACCTGCGGAATGTCGATATTCGCATTCCGCGGGACAAGATGGTCGTAATCACCGGCCTGAGCGGGTCGGGCAAAAGCTCGCTCGCCTTTGACACGATCTATGCCGAGGGACAGAGAAAATACGTAGAAAGCCTCTCCGCGTACGCCAGGCAGTTCCTTGAGCAGCTTTCGAAGCCCGATGTCGAGCACATTGAAGGTCTTCCGCCAACCGTCGCCATCGAACAGCGTTCGGGCGGGTCGAACCCAAGGTCAACCGTCGCCACCACGACGGAGATATACGACTACCTTCGGCTGCTTTTTGCCCGCGTCGGCGAACCCCATTGCTGGATCTGTGGTCGGCCGATAACGTCCCAGACCGTACAGCAGATGGTCGATGCAGTTACCTCCCTTGAACCGCAAACCCGGTTCATGGTGCTCGCCCCGATAGTACGAGGGCAGAAAGGTCAGCACGTCGAGGCAATCAGGCACGCACAGCGTGAAGGGTTCGTCAGGGCTCGAATAGATGGCGAAATTGTCGATCTGAAACTGGTTCCTGAGCTGGACAAGAATCGCAAACACACCATAGAGATAGTGGTTGATCGTCTTGTCCTCAAGCAGGGCGTGGAGGTTCGACTCAGCGACAGTCTGCAAACCGCCCTTGCGCTGGCAAATGGGCTGGTGATTGTCAGTTACGAGCCACCAACCGAGGCGGGCAAGTGGAAAGACACGATATTCAGTGCCACCTACGCCTGCCCCGTACACCCCGAGGCAAGCCTCGAAGAGCTTACGCCGCGAATGTTCAGCTTCAACGCCCCTTATGGCGCTTGCCCCGAATGCGATGGGCTGGGGACGATTCTCGAATTCGACCCCGATCTGATAGTGCCCGACTCGACGCGTTCGCTCAGCGGCGGAGCTATAGACGCCTGGCGCCACGGCGGAAAGAGGATGAACATCTTCTATAACCGCATGCTTCGCCAGTTCGCGCGGATTTACGATGTTGATCCGACCCTTCCTTTTGACAACATTCCCAACAGGATTCGCAAAAAACTCATGTTTGGCGACGGGGATTGGGAAGGCGTGATTCCCAACCTGACCAGGCGGTGGAAAAAGACCGACAGCGAGTTCGTCAAGTCGCACCTGCACGGGTACATGTCGGAGCAACCCTGCCCGGCGTGCGCCGGCAAGAGGCTCAGACCCGCGTCGCTGGCGGTGACGATAGATGGAAAATCCATCCACGACGTAGCGGAAATGAGCATTTGCCTGTCGCTTGGATTCTTTTCAAACCTGACGCTTGGCGAGGAAAAGACGCAGATAGCGCACACCATACTTCGCGAGATTCGACACCGGCTGACGTTTCTTGCAGACGTGGGGTTGGGATACATCACGCTTAACAGAACATCATCCACTCTATCGGGCGGCGAGGCGCAGCGAATACGTCTTGCGACCCAGGTCGGAAGCCACCTGGTGGGTGTTTGCTATGTGCTTGACGAACCTACCATCGGCCTGCACCAGAGAGACAACCTCAGACTGATAAATACCCTGATGCACCTTCGGGATATCGGGAATACAGTACTTGTTGTCGAACACGATGAAGAGACTATCCGCAGCGCGGATATGGTTATAGATATGGGTCCCGCAGCGGGGAGGCATGGCGGAAAGGTGGTCGCCCAGGGAACTATTGAAGATATCTGCAACTCGCCGGAGTCCATCACGGGCAAGTATCTTTCGGGCGCGCTGACGATTCGTCCTCCTCACGAGCGTCGCCAGGTCAACCACAAAAAGGCGATCGAACTCAAAGGTTGTCGCGAGCATAACCTCAAGAACATCGATGTGCGTTTTCCGCTGGGCGGGATCATCTGTGTCACCGGCGTCAGCGGCTCGGGCAAAAGCACACTTGTCAACCAGACGCTTCTGCGGGCGCTGAAGCGAAAGTTGTATTCTTCACGCGAAAGGCCCGGCGATCATGACAGAATTCTTGGGCTCACCCGCATCGACAAGGTCATAGAGATAGATCAATCGCCTATCGGAAGAACGCCCCGAAGCAACCCCGCGACGTACACCGGGGTGTTCGACCTGATTCGCCAGCTTTTCGCCAAGACGCGCGAGGCAAAGATCCGCGGGTATAAGCCTGGCCGGTTCAGCTTCAACGTCAAAGGCGGGCGATGCGAAGCATGCCAAGGCCAGGGCCTCAAGCGAATTGAAATGCACTTTCTGCCGGATGTCTATGTCACCTGCGAGCAGTGCAGGGGCACCAGGTACAATCGCGACACGCTGGAGATTCGTTATCGAGGCAAAAACATCGCTGACGTGCTCGCCATGCGGGTCGAGGAATCGCTTGGCTTTTTTGAGAATTTCCCACGAATCCGGCAGATGCTCAAGGCACTCAACGACGTGGGGCTTGGATATGTCGAGCTGGGGCAGAGTTCGACTACACTTTCGGGCGGCGAGGCGCAGCGGGTGAAACTGGCGGGGGAGCTTGGCAAGACGGCGACAGATCACACACTCTATGTGCTTGACGAACCGACCACAGGCCTGCACTTCGCGGATATTCATAATCTGCTCAACGTGCTCAATCGCCTGGCGGACATGGGTAACACCATAATCGTCATCGAGCACAATCTTGACGTCATCAAATGCGCCGACTGGATAATAGACCTCGGCCCCGAAGGTGGCGACGGCGGTGGGACTATCGTCGCGGAGGGAACGCCCGAAGAAATCGCCGCCAATTCAGACTCCTACACTGGCACGTATCTCGCGAAACACATGAAGCAGGAATAATCGCAGGCTGGGGGTCAGCCTACCACACCACTTATCCCAGTTTGCACCTTGACGGTTTTTGCATGTGGGCTTACCATTGAATGCAGCGGAGGGAACCGCCCAGTAGTCAGCAAGGACGCTCGTGAAGTTTGCCACATGAGGCGAACTGGAAGTGACGGGCGTATGACAAATTCGTTACCAGACCGAACTGGCGCAACAGCTCTTCTCTCGCAGCGTGAAGAAGGGCGCAGCAATGGGCTATCGATAGTATCGGCCTTTTGGCCCCAGAAACTTGAGAGTTTCGAGCCAAGATTTGTGCGAGTCAGGCCTCATCGCCCAAAACCCATCCCGTTGGCAGGCATCGTTGCCGATTTCTACAGCAAATCCATCTCAAACGACCTTCCCGAACGGCTTGATGTGACCGTATAACAGCCACAAGCTGCCACTTTTGGGCATGTCAAGTATAATTGTTCGATTTATACTTTTGGCATATAACTGCTTGTAAATAAACAGGTTAGGGCGAACGCGAACAGATTTGCCGTTGCCGGAGAGCAGTTTATTGTGATAAATCGGGGAATCGAGGTTAAAACAGGTATAAATGTCTCCAATAGGGGATAAATGAGGATAAATGAGGATAAATAAAGGATAAACGTCTCCGGTCGAGGTTAAAACAGGTATAAATGTCTCCGGCCTGGGGATAAATGTCTCCAATTTTCTGATTTTTTTGGGGACAGATGCGACAATTCCCGAGGCAGTGGGGTTTTGCACCAATAAATGAATTTGTTCTTCTTTGTGCACAGGCGTTATGCTGTATAGGTTCTCTCATGCAAGCATAAGGAGAATCTGCATGACGCCGTTTTCATTTATCCGCAAGATAGGCAAGCTGATTCGTGGTGGGGCCGGTACGCCTCAAATACTCATGGGTTGGACCTTCGGGTTGATATTGGGGCTGACGGTAGGATTCAACGCCCTGACGCTCATCCTTCTGGCGTTGTGTTTCGCGCTAAACGCCAACAAGCCTCTTGCGGGTATCGCAGCGCTTCTGGGCAAGGTGGTTGCGATGATCTTTCCCGCGGCGTTGTTTTATGTTGGGCACTTCACTATTCACGGCATTGGTTTTGGGGGGATGTGGCGGGCGTTGTTCAATGCGCCAATCCTGGCGTTGTTCGACCTGCACGTGTATACCCGCATGGGCGGCCTAGTGGTGGGCGTGGTGCTTGGCATTGCTGGCGGACTGGCGATATCAAGGGCTGTGCGGGGAATTCGAACGGCGATGATCAAGGCCCACCAAGCCAGCGAAAAGATGCAGATTGTCAGTCGAAACAGGTTTGTAAGGTTCCTGGCGTGGGTGGTTTTCGGCAAGCAGAAGAAGTCGCTCGAGGAGATGTTGCAGACGACGCCGTCAATGATACGAACCGGTCGCGTTGTCGCACTGGCGGTTGTGGTGATACCGCTGCTGGCCGTTGATCTGTTCGTCACAGGCCCATACCTTGGGGGCAAGATGCAATCGGCTATCGGCGAGGCAGTGGGGGCCGAAACGAATATACAATCCGCAACGCTTTCAATTCTTCGAGGCAAGCTTACGGTAGATGGTTTGCAGGTGACAAACCCCGAGAAGCCCACGCACAATCTCATCCAGGCCAAACGACTTTCCGCCGGCGTGAGCGTGTGGGACCTGCTCGCGAAGCGCCTTGTCCTAAGCGAAATACACGCACAGGAAGTGTTGTCTGATGCGAAACGCGACAAGCCCGGCGAGGTGTATCCCCTACCGGAGGTGCCCGAAGACCAGCCACAGGACGTGTTCACCGACTATTTTGAGAAATCCCGCGATTACCGCGAATATCTCGACCATATAGCCAAGGTTCGCAAGTGGTTGCAGGAGCGGCAACAGGAGCACGCAAGCAAGGGCGATGAGCAACCGGCGTCGACTCCGACCGCGGGCGAGACTCAACAGGCCCGTCAGGAAGAAGGCATCGCCTGGAACGAACTGGCTGCGGATTCGCTGCTGGCGGCGCGGGCTACATGGACCATCAGGCACCTGGACGTATCTGGCGTTACCCGTCCCGACAACAATACGCTGTATTCCATTCAGGGCGAGGAGGTCTCTAGTCATCCTGACCGCAACGGAAAGCCAATGATGATCAGGCTCCAGAGCGACAAGGATCTGCTCGTCGAGCTGGTGTTCGCCTTCACCGATGATTCCGACGGGCACAGGCTTCGTCTCAACGTGCCGGATATCAACGTCAAGGGCATGCTTGGAAACAAGTCACGAGTGAAGGTTGAACAGGGTAAGGCGCATGTTCAGGTTGACGGCAGATTCACCCCGGACATGCTCGACATGCCAGTCCTTATCAGCGCGAGCGATCTTGAGATTGTCTCCTCCGACGGCAAAGGCGTTCTTGGAATGGACGCCGAGAGAAGCAAGCAGATGCTCGATCAGGCCCGCGATCTCAGTTTTGCCGTCAGGCTCGAAGGCATTCCTCATCGCCCCCGACTTGTGATAGATGACAAGACGATGCTCAATGCACTGATTGAAAGCGCAAAGACAGGCGTGGTGAGAATGGGCACGGAGCTTATCACCGAGAGTCTTCGCAGCCGAACCGCCACCACGAGCCCGTCAACCCAGCCCGCGGAGAAGCCACCGCTGGGTGGATTACTCGACAGGCTTAAGAAATAGCAGCATCGCCGGGATTATGGATGCAGGGTTGATGCGATCGTGAAGACCTCTGGGTGCGACCCGGCGGGGCGTTGGGGCTCATCTCGGGGACGGTGCGCGTGAAGAAAATCGAGCCACTCGTTTTCTTTCTTGCCTCGCGTTCGTATAACGAATATGTTGATCTGTGCCCGTTGATTTCGGGCAAACAATCATGAGCAAGTTGCCTTTGAACCATCAGAGCGGCTCAGGTTACGAAAGCTTGAGCAGACTTGTTCCTTTGTCCATATTGGTTGGTATTATCGCTGGTTTCGGTGCGATAGCGTTTAACCTGTTAGGTGAGGCGGTATCGCATTTTACATTGGATGCTATTGCGGGGTATCGTCCAGGCGGGCCTCTTGGCGAGGAACAAGCATTACATGTCCTGGCCCCCACTGCGCAGACGTTCAGACCCTGGTTGTTGATATTGGTTCCGATCATCGGAGGGTTGATCAGCGGGTTTTTGGTGTACACCTTTGCCCCCGAGGCAGAGGGACATGGTACCGACGCCGCCATCAAAGCCTATCACAGGAACCGAGGCCGGATTCGCCCGCGCGTGCCGATTATCAAGCTCTTCGCGTCGGCCCTTACTATCGGAACCGGCGGGTCTGGCGGGCGGGAAGGGCCCATCGCGCAGATCGGGGCCGGGTTCGGATCGTTCATTGGCAATAAGCTGAACTTGGACGACAATGAATGTCGCATCATCATGGCCGGTGGGCTTGGCGCTGGAGTCGGCGCGATATTTCATGCTCCGCTTGCAGGGGCGATTTTCGCCTCCGAGGTGCTGTATAGCGACTCCGATTTCGAAACCGAATCGATGATCCCCGCTTTCTTCTCAAGCACCGCAGCCTACATCGTTTTCTCGATGATAATGGGTTTCACGCCATTGTTCCGCGTTCCGGAGATGAGCTTCAGCGACCCGGTTCTGCTGGGGCCTTTGACTATTCTTGCGGCGCTGATGAGCATCGCGTCACTCGCGTATGTGAAATGCTTCTACGGCATAACTGCTCTGTTCAAGCGTCTGGGCATTCCCCAAAAGCTTAAGCCCGCAATTGGTGCGGTGGCGACGGGACTTGTGGGCTTTTGCCTGTACGCCGCGATGAGCCCAATGGGGGCCGATTCCCAGAAAGGCGTACTTGCGGTGCTTTCGTTTGGGTACGGCATTCTGCAGAACGTCTTCGACGGAAAGACCGAGCTCACCTCCATGGCTGCGGTTGTGCTTCTGGTGGTGGGGCTTGGAAAGATACTCACTACCAGCCTGACAATTGGTTCGGGTGGCTCTGGTGGAGTCTTTGGCCCGAGCATGGTCATTGGGGGATGTCTTGGCGGCGCGATTGGAATATTCTTTCATTCCTTCATGCCTCAGGTTGCCGACCGGGTGGACGTTTTCGTGATACTTGGAATGGCGGGTTTCTTCACTGCTGCTGCCAACACACCCATAAGCACGTTGATAATCGTGCTTGAGATGACCGCCGGTTTCAATATTCTTTTGCCTGCCATGTGGGTCTGTGGCCTGGCGTATGTACTGAGCAGAGGATGGTCGATCTTCAGGGAGCAACTGCCCTCGCGAAAGCACTCGCCCGTGCATGCTATCGTTGAGGAGCCCGAAGAGCAGGCGTGATGCTGTTATTGTCGGTGAGATATGATCGTCATGTTGCACTGGATCGACGCCGATGTAAAATGCCTTGATGAAGAAATTTGACACCCTGCTGGCGTCTATCCTTCGGGGCGAACCCATCGTGATGGGCATTCTCAATGTCACTCCTGACAGTTTCAGCGATGGTGGAAGGTTTTTTGACGCCGCCCAAGCTATCGAGCACGCTTACACAATGGCCCGAGAGGGGGCTGCCATCATAGATATCGGTGCAGAATCCACCAGGCCCCGATCAAGCAGGGTCGAACCACAGGAGCAGATCCGTCGGTTGAGCGGCGTCCTGCCCGCCCTTGTGGATATTGACGCCGTAGTGAGCATAGACACCACCAGCGCCGATGTCGCCGAGTTCGCAATTTCCCACGGCGCGAGCATTATCAATGATGTTTCCGCCGGGCGGGAAGACCCGCGCATGCTTACCCTCGCCGCTACCACAGGCTCGGCAATCGCGTTGATGCACATGCTGGGCGACCCGGCCACAATGCAGCAATCGCCGGTGTACGATGATGTGGTGGAGGAGGTTGGCGAGTTTCTGCGTGAGCGGGTCCGCGCGGCCCAGGATTCCGGTATCGAGCCCGAAAAGTGCATTGTCGATCCGGGCATCGGGTTTGGAAAGACCATCGAGCACAACCTGACTCTTCTGGCAAATATGGACAGATTCCGCAACATAGGCGTTGCGGTGATGGTGGGTGTTTCCCGCAAGCGGTTCATCGGGACGCTCACCGGCAAAAGCGAACCAGAGCAGCGACTGTGTGGTACAGTGGCTGCCTGCATCGATTCATGGAATCGCGGGGCGAACATCTTCAGGGTTCATGATGTGGATGAAGTAGCGGGGGCTTTTGCGGTGTGCGAGGCGATCGCACAGAAGCGAATTCGTTAAATTACTCATTTTTTCTCAAGTTACGCAAATTTTCTTGCACGGGGGCTAGTGTCACAAGCGATCCGTTGCCGATGTTATGTAGTATAATAAGCGGTTAAACCGGTGACGCATGGGTAAGTTGCTATCAGGATTGCTTGAAGGCGTGATGATCTATCTCGCCAGGTTTGCCACATACGATCCCTTGGTGACAGTGATTCAACTGTTTCTCATAGGCGTGGTGGTATGGTTGGCTATGCGCTTCCTGAAAGGCACGCGGGGTGCGAGGCTCGTAAAGGGTGCGGGGCTGGTATTGGCGCTGGTTTACCTGACCGTCAGGTTACTACCCAAAAGCGACGAGTGGACGAGAATCGAATTTCTGTATGGGCGGTTTCTGTTTTTCGCATTCGTTGCCACCGTGGTGGCGTTCCAGCCGGAGCTGAGGCGCGCACTGATGCAACTCGGTCAGCCAAGGCTCTTTCGCGGAAGCAGGGGACAGGTTCAGGCTGTAGTGGATTCATTGATGGAAAGCGTCGCATATCTTTCACGCAACAAAATAGGCGCCGTGGTAGCCGTCGAGCGTTCGGTTCAGCTAGGTTCGCTTATGGAGACTGGAACCATAATGGACGCCCGGCTGTCGGGGTCGCTGTTGAACACGGTGTTTTATCCTGGAAGCGCTCTTCACGATATGGGCGTGGTTATCAGGGAGGGAAGGCTCGCGGCTGCCGGTTGCCAGTTCCCCCTTGCCGAGAGCGATGAAGTTGATCCCTCGTTGGGAAGCAGACACAGGGCCGCGTTGGGATTGGCACAGGACAGCGACGCGGTTGTTGTCGTGGTCAGCGAAGAGACGGGGCGGGTTTCCATGGCGTATGAAGGTCAGCTCTACCTTGGGTTGGAGATGGACAACCTGCGACAGATGCTCATCGACCTGCTTACTTCGCACAACCACAGACCCATTCGGCGACGCAAAGAGGAGAAGAAGTCATGAGCAAACGCCTGGCGCTTGTGGATTCTCCTCCGCGGTTCTCGCGAGAATGGTGGCTTTCGGGCTCGAAGACATTTGTTTGGGTGCTTGTGGTCACGCTTCTGATATGGGTATACGCCGACCTTGAAAAGACTGAAAGCAAAGACATAACCATTCGTGTTCGCCTTACTACGGGCAATTCGGGGCAGATTCAGCTTGAAGGTGATGGTCACGAGTATGAAGTGAAATTTACCGTGCGGGGCAGCAACAGCAGCATCGAGCGGTTCAGTAGAGAGCTTGGCGACGCGGGGTGGCTTGTGGAGTTCGATGTCTCGCAGGGGCGACTGGGTGAAAACACGTTCCAGTTGTCCGAGATACTCGAAGCCCGCACCAATCTTTTGAAAAATGGGCTGAGCATCAGCAGCATCGCCCCCAGGTTCGTGCGAAGCGTGCTCGTCAAACCCACGCAGGAGTTCCGGGGAAGGTTGGTGCTTACAACTCCAGAGGGTGGCGACCTTGTCTTTGCCGATCGCCAGGGCGCCCTGCACCGGCGGGAGGTTGACGTGACCTTCACTGCTGAGGGGCCTAGGGAAGGCCTTGCCAGTCTTTCCCGCGTGGGCACTGACATAGTTGTGGACGTGGGTAGATTCGGCGAGGGCGCCAACGTAGTTGCCACACAGGAGCTTCTTCGCTCAAGTTCCGCGTTCAGCAGGAGCAATCTGACGCTGACGTCGGCGTATCCCGAGGAAGTCCGACTGGAGCTTGACCGATCTGTCACCGTGAATGATGTGGAAGTCAAACTGGTATCCAGCGGGGCGACGCTTGAAGATCCACAGGTAATACCGTCCAAGGTCAGCGTTGCCGTCGCACGGTCAAACGAGGAATCTCTACGAGCCCAGCCCAGGATAGTGCTCGATACGGTCAATGTCGATCTGCGTTCATTCGAGCCGCCCGGCCCGGTGCAGCTTCAGACGATGATCGGAGGTATTCCGGTCAGACCCCAGCAGCCGACCGTGGAAGTGGCGGGCAAGATAGCTCAACTGACTGGTGAAAGAACATTGACGATTCCGGTTCGACTGCTGACGCCCCAATCCTGGCCCGAGGACGGCACGTGGGAGCGATACGTCCTGCGTCGACGAGACCCAGCCGACTGGCGCAAGGAAATTACGTTCAAAGGCCCCAAGAGTGATCTCGACAAACTTCAGGCCCAGCACGTCGAGGCGTATATCGTCCTGACCGATCTTGACAGAAGCCCCACAGAAAGCTGGCTTGAGCGCCAGGTGGAAGTCCGGGTCAACCAGCCGGTCTCGGCTGAGGTTGTGGGGCCGTTGCCGAAGATCTTTTTCAGGCTCGAACCTCGGGACAACCCGCAATAATGTCATATCGCCGCCCTGTCGAACCGGCGACGGTGGACAGGGCCTTTTGGTTGTGTATAGTGAAATAACTCTCATTTTTGGATGTATTGGAGGCACATGGCTGAACCCAAACGAACCAATCTTTCCGTTCAGGCCGAGCGGGCGCTGCTGATGACGGTGCAGCTTCCGGATTCGAACTCGGACCCCGACGACCCGCTTGGGGAGCTGAGAAATCTTGCCAAGACCGCCGGCGCGGTCGTTGTGGATGAAATGCTCGCTAAGCGCGATCGCCCCAGCCCCGCCATGTACATCGGCAGCGGGAAGGCACAAGAGCTCGCGCAGCGTGTGGAGATGAACGAAATTGATGTGATCATTTTCGACAACGACTTGTCTCCGGGGCAGATCCGCGAGCTTGAACAGGTTGTCAAACGCAAGGTTGTTGACAGAAGCGAGTTGATTCTTGATATCTTCGCCGCCCACGCCCGCACGAACGAAAGTCGGCTTCAGGTTGAGCTGGCTCAACTTGAATACACATACCCTCGTCTGAGACATATGTGGACCCACCTTGAACGCGTTGCGGGTGGTGCAGCCACCGGCGCGGGGGCGGTTGGAGGCATCGGCACCAGGGGGCCGGGCGAAAAGCAGCTTGAAATAGACAGGCGACTAGTCCAAAAACGCGTGTCTGTGCTGAAAAGAGAGCTTGCCGAGATAGACAACAGAAAGGTGCGTCAGGTCAGAAGCAGGCGCGACGTGTTCAGCGTCTGCCTTGTGGGCTACACGAACGCGGGCAAGAGCACGCTGATGAAACTTCTGACGGGGGCGGATGTCTATGTCGCTGACAAGCTCTTCGCGACGCTCGATACCAAGACCAGCAGGTGGAATCTATCGGAGGGGCAGACCGTTCTGCTCAGCGACACGGTAGGCTTTGTGCGCGACCTGCCCCACCATCTTGTCGCCAGCTTCCGCGCGACTCTCGAAGAGGCAATCTGGGCGGATCTGCTCATCCATGTCGCCGACGCATCGCATGAACGGGTCGACCAGGAGATTTCATCCGTCGCGAAGGTGCTGTCGGAGCTCGGCTGCGAAGAGTCCGACACGCTGCTTGTGCTCAACAAGGTGGACAAGATCGACGACCCTTTGAAGTTCACGGTTCTGCGCAAAAAATACCCCAACGCGCTCATGATCTCCGCCCGCACGGGCAGGGGTATCGAGAATGTGGTCGAGACGGTGCTTGACCGCAGCGGTGGCAGGGCGATGCATGTGCACATCGAAGCCAATTGCGCCAACGGCAGGTTGATGCAGTTCATCAGCCAGCACGCCCAGGTAAAATCGCAGGATTATGTCGATACCACAGCGATCATTGATGCCGAGTTACCGGCCAATCGACTAAGGGAGCTTGAACTTTTCGGCGAGGATGTGAAGGTAACGAAGTAGTGCTGTTTCGTCCGCTTCAGGTCGTCTGACCTGTGCGTCTTGATCGCAAATACACGGGGCCGGTAGAGGTTGATAAGCCTCACCCGGCCCCATGTTGCCATAAACATATCTACACAGCTTCTGTTGTTCCCTGGGCGTATGACTTCAGTGCCGCGGTGAAGAGCCGGTGGCTCATAGCGACTTCATCCAGCTTTATGCACCCGGCGAATGCGCTTCTGGTCTTGCCTGTCGCAAGCTCATCCACGAACGCAGCCCACATCTGGAGAATCGCGTCGGTAAACCCGAACTCGAAGATGCCACCGGTTATCGTCTTGAACGTACTTTCGTAACCCATGTCGATCTGCTGCCAGATCTGCTCGGGGCCGGGGTATTCAAGCACTTCGAGCCTTCTGGGATTCTTCGTCGAGAATCTTGCCGACGCCTTCGTGCCCAGAACTTCAAGCGACCAGGTGTCCTTCTCGCCGGGGGCGATGCGATGGGTCTTGATAGTCAACGGGAAGTCGCCATTGGCGTCGCCCGTTTCGCAAAGCAGCATCGCGTTGTCCCATGTTCGGCAGGGAACCATGTTACTCTTGCCGTCGGGCCTGTGGGTCATGATGTCGCACAGAATCGCTCGCACGTTGCGCGGAACCCAGCCCGCACGGAAAGGCACATGGCAGGCATGCATGCCAAGGTCGCCCATGCAGCCGTATTCGCCGTTGACCTCGATCATGCGTTTCCAGTTGATGGGCTTATTGGGATCGAGATCGCTTGAATGCATGAAGTAGCTGTTGACTTCGATGATTCGTCCGAATGCTCCTGCCTCTATCATCCGCCCGATCCGCTGAACGCCGGGGAAGAACGGAAACTCGCTGCTGCATCTGACGAATACCTCTGGATGCTCGGCTGAGCATTTGCATATCGCGTCATTGGCGGGTTTGTCTATCCCGAAGGGTTTTTCGCCCAGCAGGTGTTTGCCCGCCGAGATGATGTCGCAGTAGACCTGCTGGTGCAGGTTGTGGGGAAGCGCACAGTACACCGCCTCGACTTGCTCGTTGGCGAGCAGTTCGTGGTAGTCTGTCGTCGTCTGCTTGACTGAATCGAAGTTTCCCTTGTACCAGTCGAACAGCGCGGTGTTGGTGTCGCATATCGCCACGATCTCGGGTCGGGCAGATACGTCGGTCAGGTGGCACCAGCGAGCGACGGCGCTTGCGAACTCCCGTCCCATCAGGCCACAACCGATAATGCCGAATTTGATGTTCTTCACAGGTGTTCCTTTTATGCCAGTTCTTTCTCGGTCTCGCCAATCGCCTCGTCGATCATGTCCAGGCCCTTGAGAAGGGTTTCGTCGTCCATGACCACCGGCGGGCTCATTCGAAGGATGTGACCGGCGGGTATCCACGCCAGGCCCTTTCTAAAGGCCTTCTGGTAGACCATTGTTCCCGCTTCGCCGAACGGTTCCTTGGTCTGACGATCTTTGACGAGTTCAATGCCCATCAGGCAACCGACGCAGCGAACGTCGCCGATGATCTTGTGCTCTGCCTTCATCTTTTCCATTCGCTTGATCGCCAGTTCGCCAAGGTGTGTGGACCTGGCAAGAAGACCCTCGTCCTCGATGACCTCGGTGCACGCCAGGGCGGCCGCACATGCCATCGGATTACCGCCGTAGCTGCTCGATGCGCTGATGGACTCGAAAGACTCCTTGTGTTTATCGCGAACCGCAACACATGTGACGGGGAAACCGTTCCCGAACCCCTTGCCGATTGAAACCACGTCGGGCAGAACATCCCAGTGCTCCATGCACAGCCACTTGCCTGTTCTCGCCCAACTGGTAAGCACCTCGTCGGCCATGAGCAGGATATTATGATCGTCGCAGAATTTGCGAAGTTTGGGGAAGAAGTCATCAGGTGGAACAACCGAGCCGCCCCAGCCCTGGATGGGCTCGAGTACGAACCCGGCCACGTCGCCGACGGTTCCCATATCGATGTATTTGGCGTAGAAGTCGATGTACTTGTCGGTGTCTATCGTGCCATCGGCCTTTGTCCACATCGGGCGATAGGGATCAGGCCTGGGAACCATGTGCATGCCCGGCGCTCTCACTCGGCCATAGACCTGGCTTCGTATGTGAGCCAACGACACGGCGCCGTAGGTCTTTCCGTGGAAGTCGTAAAAGGCGCTGATCATCTCGTTTTTACCGCTCGCCGCCCTGAGCACTCGCAGACCCGCCTCAACGGCAGCGGTTCCACAGTCATAGAACTGAAACCCGTTCAAGTCGCCCGGAAGGATCTGCGCGAGCTTCTCGACCAGCAGGGTCTTGATCCTGGTTGTGAAGTCGTGACAGTTCATCAGCTTGCCGGCGTACTTCTGCACTGCCTCTGTTACCTTCGGGTGGCAATGTCCGAGGGTGGTGACATAGATGCCCGATGAAAAGTCGATGTACTTATTGCCATCGACATCCGTCAGCGTGCAACCAGAACCCTCTTCAAACGCCACCGGAAACAGCTTCACCTGGCCGCTGAGGCCTTTGAAATGCTTGGTGCATCTGGCGTGCAGCTTCTTCGATTCAGGCCCGGGTATCGAGTCGGTGACGAGGTTGGGAACCTTCGTGAGGTCCACCTGTGCCCATTGTGATTTGTACGGTGCTTCCGTGGTCATTCTACTTCTCCTGTAGGTTAAGGTTCAAAGTTCGGCGATTATTACACTAGTGCCGATGGTCTTCAGTTGTGTGATGAAATCCATGTCGGCCTTGTTGTCGGTTATCAGCCCGTCTACCTGCTGAATGGATCCATGCCTGACCAGTGCCGTTCTGTTAAGCTTTGAACTGTCTGCCAGTACGTAGACATGTTGTGCTCGCTGGCGGATCTTCTGGTCGACCTTGGCGATTCGCAGGTCTCTATTGTAGCAAAAGCCGTCCGTGTCGATTCCGTCTGCCCCTTGGAATGCGATGTCGGCGGCGAACATCTCCAACATGCTTTCAGTCAGCGCGCCGGTCAAATCGGGGCTTCCCTTGCGAATAATTCCACCAAGCAGAACTGTCTGCACACCCTCGGCGAACTGCAACGCCGAAGCGACGGCAAGGCTTGGAGTGATGACGGAGATGTCGTTGAAACTCTGAAGCTCGTAAGCAAGCTGAAGCGCCGTCGTACCGGTGTCCAAGATGATCCGGCAGGGAGGGTTGATTAACTTGAGGGCCTCGCGGGCGATGGCGCGCTTGGCGGCGAGATTTTCGCGCTGACGGGCGGCGAAATCGAATTCGAACATCATCCGATCCGCGGGAACAACGCCACCATGCGTGCGAAGAACCTGTCCCCTCTGCTGAAGCTTGGAAAGGTCCCGACGTATGGTCATTTCACTGGCGCCAAAACGCAGTGCAAGCTCGCTGATGCTAAGCTCTCGTCCCACCTGAAGAAGCGTGCGGATCTCAGATTGCCTTTGCTCAGCCGATAATGGTTGTTTCTTGCCCATGTGTTATCTTTGACCAAAATCTAACATAAACGAACAATCTCGTCAAGAGCAAATCACCGTTGCTGCCTCGTGTCATCATGTCTTGGGCGGACGGTTGACATAAATCCTTTCTATTGTTATAACAATTGGCAATGGCACAGAAGGCTTATCAACGGGTTCTAAACACATTGCGTGAGCAGATTGTCAGCGGCCACTACTGCGCTGGGCAAAAGCTCCCGTCGGAATTCGATCTATGCCGCCAGTTCAACCTTTCGCGAGTGACAGTCAGGCACGCGCTGAGACTGCTTTGCGAGCAGGGATTGATCGAGCGATTCGTCAAGCGGGGCACGTTTGTGCGGTCGAGCAGGCCCAGGAAGGTTGTCATTCAGGAAGGCGATTTCAGCGGTTCGATGTTGTCTCAGATACCCGCCATGCATCGAGAGCTCGTGCATCTCAGCGAGGATTCGCCACCGAATGACATTGCCCGCATACTGAATATAGGCGCCGACCAGCGTTGCTTGACCTGCCGAAGGTTGGACTTCTCGGGCAAAGAACCGCTGGCTTACGATAACGGGTACATCCCGCTGAATCTTGCAGGGTGCATAGATGAGCAGATGCTGCTTGAGGTTGACTTCCTGCATATCTGGCTTGAGAAGGCCCAGCTTACCGCATCGCACACCAGGCAGATGATAGAGGCGGTCGAGGCAGGCGCCGCGGATGTCGAACTGCTCGACGTCGAGCCGGGCAGCCCGCTACTCAAGGCGCGAGACGTTATTTATCTGCCCTCGGGCCGGGCTGTGGCGGTGTTCGAATCGTATTATCGCGGCGAGCGAGTCGCCCTCGCGTGCGAGGTATTTGCAGGAGGAAGAAATGAGCGACTTGACAATAAATAATGTACGAATTATTTCTGGTGGTGCTATCACGTCCCGCAGATGTGTGACCTGCCGAGACGGGCGGATATTCCGCGTTGAAGACGCCGCGGGGTCTGGCGATGACTCCGGCGAAGTTATCGATGGCGAAAACATGTACCTTGTGCCGGGTTTCATCGACCTGCATATCCACGGCAGCGGCGATTATCTCGTGGACAATGGCCCGGACGATCTGTCGGGTCTTTGCCGGGAACTGCCCAAATATGGTGTTACGGGGTTCCTTCCCACCGTGTGCCCATTGCCCCCCGGTCAGGACGAGCGGTTCGTCGCATCTCTTGCGTCGGTTGTGTCGCAGGGTAGCGCGATTCTGGGTATTCATCTGGAAGGCCCGTTCGTTGCGATCAGCGGCGCATTGCCCCCCGAAGTGCTTCGCGACGCCGATGTTGATCGGGTGCATCGGCTTCGGGCAGCGAGCGGGCAATATCGCGCGATATTCAGCGTCTCGCCGGAGATAGACGGGGCCCCATCCATCATCAAGGCGATGTCGGCTGGTGGTAGTCCCGTCTTTATCACGCATACCGGGGCGGACGTTGAACAGACCCGAGCGGCGATAGATGCCGGTGCCCGGCATGCGACACATTTTTATGATGTGTTTCCCGTCCCCGAGCAATGTGAGCCCGGTGTCAGACAATGCGGCGCCGTGGAGGCGATTCTTGCCGACCCCAACGTGAGCGTTGACTTCATACTCGATGGTGAGCATGTCGACCCTGTCGCAGTGGCCCTTGCCCTGCAATGCAAAGGTGCCCACGGGGTGTCGTTGATTACCGACGCGAACGTCGGTGCGGGCAAGGCACCGGGTGTATACGAATTCGCCGGGGCGAAGATAGAGTTTCGATATCCCGGAGGCCCCGCGAGAAAGACCAGTGACTCACGCAGCCCCGGATCCCTCGCCGGTAGCGGCCTGACGATGGACGCCGCGATTCGAAACGCCGTAAAGATGCTTAAGCTGGATCTTCCCACAGCCGTGGATATGGCCAGCCGAAATCCCGCCGCGGTGCTGGGGCTGGATCACAACAAGGGAAGCATCAAGCCCGATTATGACGCAGACATGACGCTTTTGGATTCTAACCTGACCGTCCAGACCGTATGGGTTGGCGGCAGATGCGTATTTAACAAGAGACAATGAAAGGGTTTTCTTAATGACGCAGTTCGAATACAGCCCCTCAAAACATGTTCCATTCAGAGACAAAGAAGTCCTCGCGCGTGTACGGGCGATCAAAACCGAAGATTTGACCAAGCACCCCAATCCCGATTACCGGATCCGCATTTATCGCGATAACGAGATGGAGTGGGATTTCGTCACTGGCATGTTCCTTCGCATCAAGCGGGCATCTGATGAGGGAAGGCGCCTCGTGATGATCATCCCGCAACCCTGGCCGATGTACCGTCGGGTCGCTTATCTCATCAACGAGATGAACGTCGATTGCAGCAAGCTTTACACCTTCAACATGGACGAATACGCCAATGAAGACGGCGTGATCGCCCCCGAAACCTGGCCGATGAGCTTTGGTTACGCGTTGAAAAAGTTCTTCTATTCGCAGATCGACCCCAAGCTCCGGCCTAAGGAAGATCAGATGATCGGCCTGACCAATGAAAACCTCGCCGATTATGGCAAGATGATGGAAGACCTCGGAGGCGTGGATGTGTGCTACAGCGGCCCGGGGTGGACTGGACACCTCGCCTTCATCGAACCGGATTGCCCCGAATTCTCCGGTACGCTTGAGGAATGGAAGCAGATGGGTCCAAGAGTCTGCACGCTCAGCCCGTTCACGCTCGCCCAGAACTCTCTGCATGGGTGCTTTGGATATAGCGGAGACACGGGTATGGTTCCACCAAAGGCGGCAACGATAGGCCCGGCGCAGGTGATTGCGGCGAAGCATCGAATTCAGTCGCACGGCATAAGCGTGCAGGGCACGGTGTCGTCATGGCAACGCCTCACGAGCAGGCTTGTGATGCATGGCCCGGTGACGCCGCTGGTTCCTGAATCAATCTGCCAGACGCTTCGCACCGATGTGCGGGTTTCGCAAACGGCTGCAATGAACATCGAACCCACCTGGGATGTGGGGTATTAAAAATGACAAAACACACGTTACAACAAGGTGAAGGATTATTGGCCGGTGCGTCGGCAGTGGATATCACGCCCACCGATTCGCAGTTTCTCTATGGATACCCCCACGTTAAGCGTTATAGCACTGGCGTGCATGATTCCTTGATGAGTTCGGCGCTGTATGTGTCCGACGGTGGCGAAGAGGTGATGATCATCGCCAACGACCTTATCTATGTGCCGCAGGACATCGTCGCATCGGCGCGCCAGCGGATTGAACAGAAGACTGGCGTGCCGGCGGGCAACATAATGATAACTGCCACGCACACGCATTCGGGTCCGATGATGATTCGTCATGCAAGCAGCACATGCGACGAGGCAGTACCCCAGCCTGACGGGGCGTATCTGACGCTCGTGGAAGATGGAATTGTGCAGGCAGGCGTCGAAGCCCATTCCGCGCCCGTACTGGCAGAGATGTCGGTTGTGCAGGCCGATGGAACAGGCCTGGGCACCAACAGACGGGACCCCACCGGCCCCGCCGACCCACGCATGCCGGTGCTTCTCGTGAGAAAAAAGGATGACCAGGCATACCTGGCGGCGATGGTCATCTGCTCGATGCATCCGACAGTGTTGCACGAGGACAGCACGCTGGTGAGCGGAGATTTTCCGGGTCTGGCCAGGCAGATCCTTCAGATGGGAACGCTCGGAAAGAACTGTGTGATACTGAACCACATGGGTCCCGCCGGAAACCAGAGCCCAAGGCACGTCACAAAAGAAAATACATTTACCGAAGCGAAGAGACTCGGTGCGATTTTTGCCAGCGCGGTGGAAAAGGTCCTTGAACAGGCACATTATTGCGACCGCGCCGATATCAGGGTTGCCCGCAAGTTCCTGGACCTACGCAAGCGGAGCTTCCCGCCGGTCGAACAGGCCCAGGCGCAACTGGACAATGCAATCGCCAGACTTGAAGGCCTTCGCAGTAGCGGGGCTGCTCGAACCGAAATCCGCACTGCGGAGTGCGACTGGTTCGGAGCCGAAGAAACTCTTTCGCTCGCGATGTCTGCACAGAACGGGGAGCTTGATCGCATTTACGATTCAGTCCTTCCGGCGGAAGTTCAGGTTATATCGTTGGGCGACTGGAACTTTGTCGGTTGGCCTTGCGAGATATTCGTTGAGTATTCGCTGGCAGTGAAGGCGATGAGGGATGGCACGTTTGTGATGTCCTGCGCCAACGGGGAGCTTCAGGGTTACATTGTGACCAAAGACGCCGCCGAGGTTGGCGGGTATGAGGCGTCCAACAGCCTGTTCGATTACACAAGCGGAAGCATGCTGGTTGAGGCGACACTCGAACTCACCAGGAGCGAAGATTGATGAAGTCGGTCGTTGGTGTCGATCTTGGGACGAGCTATTTCAAGGTGGGCATATTCAGCCTGGATGGCGAATTGCTTGGTCTGGGTCGGGTACCGGCTCCGACGCTCTGTGACGGCGACATGCGAACCATCGATGCCAAATCCTTCTGGCACTCGCTGCACGAGGCAATGGATATGGCGACCAACGCCGCGGGCATCTCGGGGCGAGATATTCAGGCCGTGTCGTACTCATCGCAGGCGAATACGTTCATACTGCTTGACAGAAATGACCAGCCGCTGACGCCCTTGATAAGCTGGTCGGACAAACGTGTCAGGAATATTGATGACAGTCTCAGGAGGCTCTTCGCGGAGGACGATTTTCTGTCCACGACCGGCATCGGGAACGATTGCTCTGGAGGGTTGGCGCTGGCAAAGCTGATGTGGATTCGGAAGAACGAACCGGGCATCTGGCGTCGCGTAGACAAGGTGATGTCCATAAGTGATTACCTGGTCTATGCGCTTACTGGCGTTCGTGGCGGGGATGAATCCACGGCCCAGATGCTGGCGATGTGGGATGTACCCAACAGACGATGGTGGCGGCGGGGACTGGTGTGCGTGGGGTTGGACGAGGATATGCTATCAACCCCCAGCCGAAGCGGGGAGGTCATCACCACGACATCATCAGCAGGGTTGTTGGGGCTTAGTCCCGGTGTGCCCCTGGTTGCGGGAACGCTCGATCATCACGCCTCGGCCATTGGCGCCGGACTGGGACAAATAGCCCAAGTCGCCGAATCAACCGGAACCGTGCAGGCATGCATTTGCTATTGCGACAGTTTCAGGCCCCTTGCTGGATGCTGTGTAGCCGCGGGCGTCGGGGACAAGTATTATCGTCTTGCGTTTGACAATTATGGCGCTTCCATGCTCGAACAGTATCAGCGCAACCATGCTCCGGAAATTAGCATTGACCAGCTTGTGCTTCTTGCCCAACGTGCCCACGAAGGCGCGCCAGCCGGGCCTCACGGAGCGCCGGTTCTGGAGATAATGAACAAGAACGCGCAGATTGTTCAGAAACTGATCGACAGGCTGTGCGATCACGATATGCCCGCGAAAGTCGTTTCATCCGGCGGAGGCGCGAAGAGTCAATTCTGGTTGAGACTCAAGACCGAACTGATCGGTAGCGAGTTCATTGCGACCAAAAACACCGAAAACGCATCCAAGGGCGCAGCAATGCTCGCAGCTCGGGCCGTGTGCGACTGTTTTTAGTTCGCAGTTGCCAAATACATGAGAACAATAGAACAGTAGATTCGCCCTTTGCCTCGCTTCGCTCGCCCAAGCCAGGAAGCCGGCCCCGAGGGCCTCTGTGTGCAACTTTATTTCGTGCAACGAAATCAAGTCCACACGCCCGGGCGTGTTGACGAGCATCTACCTGAGGAACGGAAACGGAAACCGCCTATCGGGCTGTGGGGCTTCGTCTTCATCCGCCGGCTGCGTGCTTGGGCGAGGCTCCTCCTCGTCTTCACTGCGTTGTGGTGGTAGCGAGGGACCCGGCTGATCGTCCTGACCATCCTGTGCTGAGCGAGGCGCCAGGCGCTCCCGAAGCTGTTGCTGAATAAGCGTCTGGACGGCCTGGTCTATGAGTGGGCGAATGTTGACAGATGCTGTGTCAAGCTGCGGCCGATCCCTCGTGCCGACAATGGGTATGCTAATCCTCACGCCATCAAGCACCTCTGCCCAGTCATCAACCGCGCCTCTGGCGCCAAGACTCCTGAGAAGCTCTGCGCCAACGGGCACCGATACGACCATGTCGACCGAATCGTCGAAGCCGACTGACCCGTCAAAGAAAAGCACCTGCCCGCCCATGTCCAGTCTGAACTCCCGAAACGCCAACCTGCCCCGCTCAATGGCGAATTGAACCGGATGAGGTATAACCCGCTGTGGCCCCTCGGAAAGCCCCATCATGCGAACAAGCAAGGCCATCGGACCCAGCGGCTGTAGAGTCAACTCTGATAGATCGAGCACGCCGCTGCCGCTGCCTCGCTCCAAGATGGCGTCGCTTAATGGCAGGAACAGCTCTGACACCTCCAGCGAAGCCAGTCCATCCACCTGCGCAAGCCTGTAGAATAGCGGGTTGACCCTGCTGAGGATTTCACGCGACATATCGGGATTGACTCGCACGCCTTCCATGACGAACAACTGCCCGGCGTGAGCATACGAGGTGTCCTCTCCCGTGAGGTCCACAATTCCACCTATACGGATGACGCCATCGGAGGCGGACACCTGCGTGTCCGGTACGCTGAGCCTGCCGTCGCTGAATGAAGGATCGAGCCTTCCCGGGCCAATTTCGATACCATAAAGCCTGCCTGAATTCCAAGTCACAGCCGTTCGAGCTTCGACACCTCTGAACGCCGGCGTGACGGTGGCATCGCGTGCAGGTCCGGTTATGACGAAGTCCCCCGCGCTGCTGCCTGACATCGCTATGTTTTCGCGAGTGTCCGGGGCGACCTGGTGAATTGCAGTGGTGATTCGATTCCAGTCGCCCTGATAATCGCCGGAAATGTTCATCACGAGACGATTTGAAAGCTCTTCTATGGTTCCCCGAGCCTGCGTAGAGATGATTGCCGATGATAGCCTGGCCTGATCAAGCTGAAGGATGTCCCTCTGCGGGTCGATAGTCGCGGCGTAGACCAGATCGATTTCATCCTCCCTCAACGCCTGCGTACCCTGGCCCAATACGAAACCACTCACAAGCATCCTGCCGTGGACGGGTATGATGCCCTCGACCCCAGCGGGTGCGAAAGTGTGGGTCAGGTTTAACTGACCGGCCATCTCCGGCAGATCGACCTGGGCGAGGCCCCGCACAATGCGCGACACCCCACGCAGATCTGACGACGCCTCCACAAGGCCGGTGAGCACCATTGCGGGCTGGGGTTCATAGCGAAAATTCGAAGCGGTGGCATTGGTCGACGCGCTTGTGAGACTAGCCTGCTCAAGCGCCAACGAGGATGGCAGGTCATACTCCAGGCCTGTCCATTTCAGCACCGTATCGCCGGGCTCGATGATGGCGTCTCTGTCGCGAAGATCGCGAATAGTCACAGTACCCTCGCTCAAAAGTGGCGATTGTGCATGGGGACGATGCAGCCTCGCCACGCCCGAGATGCTACCGCCGAGTTCTCGGGGAGTCTGGGCCGTGAAACCGGTAAGAAGGGTGTCGAGATATCCCACCGATACCCGCTGGATATTCACAGTTCCCTCGATCGCCCCCTGCTGTTGGTCGAGTTGACCTTGGGCGCCGATGATCAGATCATCGTCAAGGTTCAGCGTGGTGTGTGCAACGTCGAGCCCGCGAAACCTGTTATCTTCAAGGATAATCGTTCCCTGCTGGTCGATTCTTCCCGTCTGCACCTCGATGTGCGTCTGGTCGTCACGGTAGGCGAAGTCCGTGACGTTAGTGTCGAGCCGATAATCAAATCGCTGGTCGGTTGCCCTGATCACCTGTGCGCTGCCGTCGATGACACCCGTCAGCCTGGTCTGGCCCATGTCGAAGACCTGTGTCACCTGGGACTGAAAACCCGCAAGATCGATGCGGTATTGCGAGTCCATCCTGGCGGGCGTTCCCGTTGCTTCGATGAGCCCCCACTGTGCCCGGGCGATCATGTGGCGCAGATGCAGGCCTGTGCCTTCAATCACTCTGCCGTCAAGCGTAATCTCGATGTCCTGCCATTCGCTCAATTGCCCGTTTTGAAGCACCGCCGCGTTGAGAAGTGCAAGCACGCCTGTGCAGCTCGGCTGAGGTCCTCCGGACGCCTGAACGTCCCGAAGCACGAACTGGCCTCGCTGTATCGCGGTTCCGGGCCTGATCGACATCAGCGCCGGAATCGCCCTTGATAGACGCGCTACATCCACCTGTCCATCGGCGACCAATGAGAAGGCAGGCATGGCGACGTTTTTGCCGGTCATCACCGCCGAGATGATATTGTCCGCGTCAAGAGGCGGCGCATCGGTGTTGCGCCAACTGAAGCGGGTGATAACTTCGCCCGCTGCCGACAAGTTAGCGCCGCCGCGAATTTCCTCGGCATCTGCTACGAATTCCCCGACAAGACTTACAGTAATGGGCTCTGGTCGGGCGTCGTCAGCCGCAGCCGAAAGGTTTGCTATTTCCATATCCAATTCGCCCCCGCCCACTCCATTATCCATACGGGCATGTAGAAGCAGATTCACTATACCGGTCATGTTCGCCCTTCCCAACGCCAGCGCCAATGGCGCCAGGTCGATAGGCTCAGCCGTCCGCACCAACACATCACCGCTGACGCGCTGAAGGTCCAAGCCGTCCTCGGGAAACAGGTTGCGTGCGTTGAATTCACCGGTGATCAACCCCTGCTGATGGGTCTGTGCGCTGAAAGTTCCGCTGATATCGTTAAGGGAGTCGAAGTTGGCATCCACATCGATGTTCTGGATGGTGTAGGGTTGCTCCATCGCGCGGGCGTGCATTATGCGCATTTGTCCAGAGCGGACCCTCATCCTGCCTCTAACCCTAGGCGTGGGCGTGTCGCGTTCACTGGGTTCAACCGGCTCGAAAGCCTGGGCAAGTGAGACTGTTCCGTCTTCGTCGACGTGTGCAACAGCATGTGGCTGGTCAACGTCGAGAGTGTCGAAATCCATTGCTGATGTCGCCAGCCCCCATAGCCCCGCACTATAGACCACCTCGTTGACATGCAGAACCTCTCTGCCCTGTGGGTCGAAGGCTCGAAGGTTTATGAGCCTTGTCGGGCCTGCCCATGAGACATTCATGTCCTCAACCGATATCGAGCCCCTTATTCGTGGATTAACGACGGTTTTAATCAGGTTGGGTCCAGCGGACGTTGAAAGGATGATAGGCAGCAGAAGTACCATGACGATAAGTATCACAGCTACCGCAAGCAATATCCATGGCCAGCGGCGTCTTCGAGGCTGGTGGTGGGCTTGGGTGTTTTGAGGTTCTGTCGAGTGCTTTTCCGACATGTTCGTGCCTCCTGGATGCGGCGTCGGTTGCCCTTTTGCCGATGCATGACCTGCTGGGAATCGGGGCAGGTCGACCGGGATCGCCGAACCCGCGCTTTGCAGTTGAATCATGAGTGCACCTGCAACATGATAGCGTCATGGAAAGCCGACACATGTCGAGCGATGTGGTTATAGTGGGTGCGGGTCCCGCGGGGCTCGCAGCCGCCATTTCAGCCGCCCACGGAGCCTCGGTGACGGTTTTGGAGCGGATGTCCCGGCCGGGGTTGAAACTCCTCGCCAGCGGTGGCGGACGATGCAACGTCACCAACACGCTTGGAATCAAGGAGTTCGTCAAGGCGTTCGGAAAACGGGGCGGATTCATCAGACCCGCGCTCAAGGCGATCGACCCGGCGGGTTTAAGGGAGATGCTGCAAAACCTCGGCGTGCGGACATTCTCGCCCGACGGGGTGCATGTATACCCTGTTTCGCAACGAAGCAGCGATGTTCTGAACGCCTTGCTCGACGAGTGCCGAACCCGGCGCGTGCGGTTCATGTTCAACTCGGCGGCCAAGGCGCCGAAGGTGAGCCATGGAAAGGTGGTGGGGCTTGAAACATCCGAAGGTACGATCACCAGCACCAGAGTGATTCTGTGTTGCGGGGGCAGGGGATATCCCGCCCTTGGTGGGAGCGATATCGGATACAAGCTCGCCAGGCAGTGCGGGCATAAAATTGTTCTGCCCACATGGGCCCTGGTGCCGCTGGTGACGAAGGAACGCTGGCCGGGCGGTTGTGCGGGCATAAGTATGGATGACGTACAGGTGCGGATCCACGTCCCCGGCCTGCGGGCGAGCGAGCAAGGCTCGGTCTTGTTCACGCACAGGGGTATTTCGGGCCCGGCGGTGCTGAATATTTCGAGCGAGGTGGGCAGGATTCTTGGCGAAGGGGCAAAGGCAGTCGAGTTGACGCTCGCGATGACCGGAATTGATGAACGTGAGTGGTTGAGTCGACTCGATCTGGCCAGGCGGGAGCATGGTAGAAGAAGTGTCGCGTCATACCTTGCTGATTTCATTCCCTCCAGGCTGGCACGTGCGTTATGCGAGGCGGCGGGAACAGAATGCGGTGTCGCATGTGCTCATGTCAGCTCCGCGGATGCCAGAAAGCTGGCGCGGATTCTTGGCAGGACCACACTTACCATAACCGCGACCGAGGGCTGGTCGGCTGCGATGGTGACAAGGGGCGGCGTCGATCTTTCGGAGGTTGATCCCCGGACTCTCGCAAGCAGGTTGACCGATGGACTTTACTTTGCGGGTGAAATACTGGATCTTGATGGACCCAGTGGCGGCTTCAATCTGCAATGGGCTTTTTCGAGCGGGTTGTTGGCAGGACAAATGGCAAAAGGTTGACAGGGTTGATTTTAATCGAGGGAGTACGGTTGATGGTTGAAGGATCGGTGATAATCAGGCAGGCCCGGGAGAGCGATGTCGATGCCATAATCGCAGTAACCGAAGAGGTTTTCGGCCCGGTTTCGATAGACGCGATGATAGAAAGCATGATCGGCGCTCCCGCCTCGTGGATCGAGATCAAGGGCAATACCATCAGGAAGGAACTTGCCGACAACCTTTCCGGCGCGTTTATCGCCGAGCTGGATGGTGAACTGGTGGGTTATGCTACCACGAGCGTGAACAAGATCGCGTCACGGGGAATTATCAACAACCTGGCAGTTCGGGCCAAGGCACAGGGGCATGGCGTGGGCAGAAAGCTGCTCACCGCGGCCTTGGAGTATTTCCGTTCGCTCAAGCTCGAACAGGCGAAAATAGAGACTCTGACGATAAACGAGGTAGGTAGGCACCTGTATCCATCGCTTGGGTTCAAGGAAGTGGCGCAACAGGTGCACTACATTATGAAGCTCTGAGGCGAATGACCGCGAGGCTGTTGACCTACTGCTTGAGCTCGCGTGATTTCTTGTACAGCCGAACCTGCAACTCCCGCTGATACGGCGTGAAGTCAGACGATTCATCCGGATCGTTCTCGATCTGCTGTGTCGTCATGAACATCTTGGCGTCGAGGTTATCGAGATAGTGAATCATGAAGGCTTCGGGTATCGCCGGAAGCTTAGGCGAACCGTACTCCAAAGAACCGTGGTGCGACAGGACAATATGCTCAACCAGGTCGAGCGTCCTTCTGGGGAAAGGTTCTCCATACTGCTGTGCAAGCTCTGATGCCTTCTGTTCGATCCACAGTGTCGCAAGCGTGATGTGCCCGATCAACTGGCCCTGGTCAGTGTATTGGATGCTCGTGCCGGATGAAAGCTCGGCGGTCTTTCCGATGTCATGCATAAAAATGCCCGTCAGCACCAGGTCCGCATTGACCTTGGGATAAAGGGGCAGTAAAGCCTCTGCCGCCTTGGCGATGTTGAGCGTGTGTTCGAGCAGCCCACCTACGAAATTATGATGCATGGCCGTGGCGGCGGGGGATCTCTTGTAGGCGGCGACAAGGTCGTGATCTTCCAGGAATTTCTTGATTAGCCTTCGCAGCCACTCGTCCTTTACCGACCGCATGATCTCGATCAACTCGCCCCACATCTGCTCAATGTCCTGCTCGCTGACGGGCAGAAAATCGGCCAGGTCGACTTTCTCCTGTTTGCAAGGCCTGCACGAGTCTATCACAAACTGAAGCGTGCCGCGGTAATCTTCTGTGCGCCCCTTGACTTGAAGAAAACCATTGGTTTCTATCGCGTTGAATATGGTCTGACTCGCCTGCCACATCCTCGCGGGAAGGTGGCCGCTACGATCCACCAGTGAACACGTAATGTACAGATCACCGGTCTTAGTTGTGCGAAGATCCTTATCCCTGACAAGAAAGACCTCTTCGATTGCCTCACCAGGCCTGAGCGTGTTGATGAATCGTCTTGCTGTTCTCATGCCGATAGTTTACCAGCACAAGCCCCGCTTGCAAACAGGGCTTTGTTGGGCTATACACCTCAACCATGGCCAAGCCCAGAAACAAATACGTGGACTACGCGCAGTACCTCGCGATGAGGCTGTTCATCATGTTTGTGCACATGTTCAGCATCCAGGCGAATTACCGTCTGGGCAAGGTCATTGGAAACCTGATGTGGCGTTTCGACAGGCGTCATCGCATTCGGGCGATGGAGCATGTTCGCCGGAGCTTTCCGCAGTGGAGTGAACGACGAGTAGCCAGCGTCGCCCGTGCGTCGCTTCGTAGCCTGGTTTATCTTGGAATCGAATTTGTCTATACGCCAAAGATTCTGAGGGTCCAGACGTGGCGAAAACATTTTCGCCTCAAAAACCTGGGCGAGCCGCTGAAGATGCTGCTAGAAAGCACGAGTCCGTTGATATTCATCACCGGACATTACGGGAATTGGGAAGTGGCGGGGTATTTCATGGCGCTTCTGGGATTTCCCACCGTCTCGGTTGCCAGGCGGCTTGACAACCCCTACATCGATCGTTACGTCATCGGCGTGCGAGAGAAGACAGGCCAGCGAATTCTGGATAAGAAGGGTGCCTCGGTGGTGGTTCCCGACCTGCTTGCCCAGCGTGGAGCGGTCAGTTTCATTGCCGACCAGGATGCTGGACGGCGAGGGGTTTTTGTGGACTTTTTTGGCAGGAAGGCCAGTACCTTCAAGATTATTGCGTTGATGGCGATCAATTATGATGCGCCGGTGGTCGTAGGGTACGGCAGGAGGATCGAAGACAAGCAGGCGTTCGAGGTCGGAGTGACGCGAATCATCAGGCCCGATGAATGGCGGGATGCTGACGACCCGGTCCTGTGGATCACACAGGAGTATACGAGCGCATTGGAAGATGTAATTCGTCAGGACCCAGCCCAGTATCTCTGGGCTCACCGCAGGTGGAAGCATCGCCCTAAGAACGAACCGCCCGCGCCAAATGGAATCGCCTGAGGGGCGATGTCACCACTGTTTCGAGAATACTATGCCCACTGTTCCGTTCGGCGAGGCGTACGGTATCATGTCGAACCCGGCGATTCGCGGCATGTGGTTTTGGGAAACTGCATGACCTATCGCGATGCCAAGAATGGCCCCGCTGATGACGTCGGAAAAATCGTGGTTTCGGGCGTCTATCCTCTCGTAGCCCACATATGTGGCAAGTGCTAACAGTGGTACCCCGACCCATGGTCCGTACTGCTCATATGCGACGGTGGCGAAGGTAAAAGCGCTGGAGGTATGACCGCTGGGCCAGCCATACGGATCTCCATTGGGGCTTCTGGTGCGGACGATTCCCTTCAGAGCCAATGTCACTGCACCGTTGATCGCCAGCGCGTTGATCATCGTTGTCGCGCGTTCGTATTCGACGCTGTCTTCTCTTGCCAGCGCGGTGAAGTACATGGCGCCGGCGACGGCGAAATGAAGCCCAGGGTTTCCGCCCACGTCACCGACCATATCCCAGAAGGTGTTGAGTTGAGTCCCGTGCTTGGTGTAGTGATCGGCTACGCGATCATCAGCACCGGAGGCGTTTATGGCTATGCCTGTGGCGCCTGCGGCGGCGAACCCAAGAAGCGCCAGGCGATTCTTGGCGGTGGCGACGGTGTCGTCCCATATCGTTGCCGGCAGTTCTTTTGCCCATACCTCGAAGGTTGGCCAGATCTCGCCGGGATACGCAGGCCCATGACGACGGCTCCAGTGAATTTGCGACGGATGTTTCAGGTCGTCTTTTGAGACAAGCTCTCCGTCGATGGTGGGGCAGTAATCCACCTGTTTATCTGTCTCTGATTCGCCGAGGCTTTCACTGAGCATCTTCAGTTGTGAATCCGCCTCGGGCGTGTCTGTCACCGAGTCACTGGTTGATCTCGCGGCGGCATAGTTCGGCCCGGACATGCTGAGCTTGAATCTGTCAACCGCCAGTGACATTGCCTCATCGTTGCCGCGGTTGCAGCCGGCAAATGAAAAAACAAGGATGTGAAGCCCGACCAAGGAAAACCATTTGCTCATAGGTGTACTCCTTGGCAAAGAGCTTAAGTTCAACAGGTTACAAGTGCAAGAAGATGAAAAAAAAACGGAACCTGGGCAGCCCCCCCTGTGCCCCGGTTCCGCTATCTGCGCGGCTCACCGCAAGTCGCTAAGTAGCGGGATGCGGTGGCGTTCCACGAACGCGTCCTTTCTCCCGATAATGGGCAAGATATGGCGACCGTGCGGCAACGTAGATCGCAGCTATACCGACAAGAACATAGATAGCGCGGGTTATTGCCGCCATACTTCCAAAGATGGCCGCCACCACGTCAAACGTAAACAGGCCTACCAGCAGCCAGTTGATGCCGCCTATGATCACCAGAATCAAGGCGACCAAGTCCAATGTTTTCAGTCGACTTTCCATTTTACTTCTCCCTGCTTGGTTAAAGGGGCTCAGTGCTCACGCTCGCACTCCCTACCGGCGGTCCCCTTGTCTTTCACTAAATTATATGCAGGGATATCCGGTTTTTTATGGCAGTTGTGCAATCAACATCCCACAACCAATTATGCGTGCGCACGGATATATGTCAGACGTGACTGATCATCGCCTTGAGAATGATAGCACCAGTATGTGCTGATGCCGTTGTTGAATTACCCGGCGGATGGGCGGTTTCGCGTCCTGTCCTGTCGCGCCCTGGGTGGCGAAACGCGTAGCGCGATGTTGCCGGCGGCGGGTCTGGCGGGCGAGACCGTAATGTGCTTGCCCTTGCGGACGGGCTTGTCTCGCTTGGCCAGAGAAACCTCTTTGCCGGTCTTCTGGCTCTTGTACAGACCCTCGAGTATCGCGATAACCTTAAGCGACTGGTGCGGTGGAACGGGAACGTCGGTATTGCCCATGACCGCCTCGGCAAAAGCACGTATCACCGCGTGGTGGGCCGGGTAACCGGTCAAATATTCAATTCTGGTATCAAC
This sequence comes from uncultured Planctomycetaceae bacterium, assembly GCA_964632015.1. Lineage (GTDB taxonomy): Bacteria > Planctomycetota > Phycisphaerae > SM23-33 > SM23-33 > JAAYCO01. The sequence continues at coordinate 40,314 of CAZWAT010000001.1, read as the reverse complement.
GAACCGGTTGTTCATCGACGAATAAATTTCGCACTCGGGCCAGCTTATGCCCGCCTCTGTTCCGAACAGGTCGATCTTGTGTGTAGCGCGGGACTTCTGATTAAGCATGAAGCTGCATTCCAGCGACAGAGCGGCCCCATTGGCAAAGCGAACCATGCCTGCGGCGAAATCTTCAACGTCGATATTCTGTTTGTCGATGGTGCCCCATTCGCTCCATGCGTCGGATCTGCGAGCAAGCTTCAAAAGGGAAATTCCGCTCACGCTGACGGGTTCGAAATTGTCCATCAAATACATCGCGGTATCCAGAATGTGCACACCGACATCGATGCAACAGCCTCCGCCGGAGTTCTTCATATACATGAAACCGGCCCGGCAGGGTAACTGTCGCCGCCTGTTGTACCAAGCCCTTGCGTAATAGATGTCGCCAGGTGGATTGTTTGTGATGTAGTCTTTCATCGCCAAGGTGTCATCCTGGTATCGCATATGTTGGGCAGCCATGAGTTTTACGCGGTTCTTCTCGCCGGCAGCGATCATCGCGAGTACGTCCTTGCAGGTCAGTGCCAGAGGCTTTTCGCACAGGACGTGCTTTCCTGAATTCATGGCGGCGATTGCATAAGTCCGGTGATAGTGGTTGGGAACAACTATGTCCACCGCGTCGATGTCCTTGCGGGCGATGAGCTTTTCGGCGCTCGCCTCGACGGAAGGTATGCTGAACTCCTGTGCCCTGTGCGCCGATGCCGAGGGATTGATATCCGTAATCGCCACGAGCTCGCAATCGTCCAGTTTGGTCCAGCCCTGGCAGTGAGTTCCACTGATTCCCCCGGCTCCGATCATCCCGATACGCAGTTTTCGTTCTTTCACGGTAGGCTCCTGAATTTCAACTGCAAAGTAGCTATTGGCTCGACATGAAGTCAAGCGAATGATATGCACACGAGACGCCTGTACCTCAAATAATCGCCAGGATTATGGAATCGTCCCGGAATCTTTGCATATCGTCCTGTTTTTGAGATGATGAATATGTCCCGACCGGCGCTGTGAACACCGGTCGGGTGGGAAAAAGAACATCCAGCGTCCGCCCAGGCAGCGGATCGCCAGCCAGGCCGGAAGGCCGACACTCTCAGCCCTCCGGGCAGGCCCGATGTCCTGTCAAATCACAAGTGCAACCAATTGATAAGCATACGCCATGCCAAAATAAAAGGATCTGCCTAAGTGGTGGTATATGACCGAGTTATGCAAATATGAAGAGGGGGCGGGCGTTCAGAGGAATGCTACATATTTGTGAATAAAGTTCCATGAAGATTACAAAATTGTGCAACTAATCTTAATAAAGATGCACGGCCCAGGCCACTCCCGCAGCGACCCAAGCCGTGCTTCTGTTTCCGCGCAGTCATGCGGAAGGTGATTCTACATCATCTTTACCACAGGTATGCCAGCTTGACTCCACCCCACAGCTCGTCGCTGAGCTCTTCGGATCCTAACGCGTACGAGTAGTCGATAAAGCCTATGATAACGATCGAGCCGTACCTGGCAGGCACGTTGAACGCATGCCCGAGGTCATATCCAAGCTCCACTCCGGCGACGGCGTTTGCGCATCGGTTGGTAGGCCCTGAATCGGTAACATTGGGATTTACGGTAATCATGTTTCCAACATAGTCGCAATCCCAAGAGACTGACAGGTGCGGTGAGATCCAGAAGTCCCGCACTACCGGTACCTCACGCAGCGCCGGGACATCGGCCATTACCCAGCGTGGTTGGACACCCAACTCCAGCCAGGACGTCCAGTCGGTATGGTGGTATTCAATAGCATAGAAGACATAAGGATTAAGGAAGGCGCTTTGCGTTCCCCACAGACCGCTGTCATCGAACTGGATGCGGGCGTAAAGTTCCTGGCTTGTTTCGCGGAACGCGTTGAAGCGGATGTAACTCCAGCCCACCTCGATGTCGGTGCTGATAGCACGAATAGGATACCGCCAATACGCGGTGTAGTTGCTCTCAAGGGGAACACCTATGCTTCTTCCTGCAAGTTGTTCTGTACCGTGGAACCAATCAAACCACACGGAACCGCCGAAGACACCGAATGCCCCGGTGTCAAACTCGATACCCGCACCGGCCTGCTGGTTGCATCGTTCCCTTCCCTCGCCTGGATATTCACTCCAGTTAATGCCTCGCCAGACGTGGTCGGTGGCAACACCGTAACTCACTATGAAACTCAGCGGAATGGGCTTGTCGGGATGGGAACGCTCCGCCCTTGGGGCCTTGACTTTGGGCATGGCGCCATTGTGAACCGCCCATATGTCGGCAGCCACCTCGGTAGCGGCGTCGTCGCCACGATCATAACGATCGAACCGAAAAACATCATCGCGACCCCGTGTATCACGGGACTCGCCTTCCGCCACCACTCCCGGGGGACAAGCGGCGGGATCACCAATAATCTGGCTGTCCCCGGACCTCGCTGCCGGAGCAGGGGGGCATGCGCCGGGTCGATCAGCGGTATCCACCCGCTGCTGAGCAAGCAGCGACCCCGTGCTGCTTGCCACAACCATTACCAGAACGACCGTTGCGTTCAACCATAGCCCTTTTCGAACATTCATGCCTGAATCTCCTTCTATGAAGTCCATTCTATTCGTCCTTCTACTGCCGCTCATGTGCGGCTGATCAATCCCCCCCACGTCATACACAGGGATTTGACTCACGCCATTTATAGGCAGGCTGAGAAGACGAAACCAAATCGGGTATGTTTTTTTTTATTTTGCTCCATCTCTGAAATACCTGACGGGGGCAGCGGAAAACGGAGCAAAAAAAAGCCGCCGGCCTGACGACTCAAGCCGACGGCGGGAAGAATACGTGCAACGCTACCAGGAATAACCCAATGTCATGCCTCCATACAGCACATCGTTGATGTCTGGGCTGGTGTTGTGAAACGCCTGTGAAAAGTTAATAAACCCTCCAATTGAGAGGGTTCCGTATTTTTGAGGCATGCCAAGCGCCCCGGACAGGTCGTATGTAATATCAAGCCCGTACTCCAAATTGCCAAGCCTTGTAGCGACTGAGTTTGCGCTACCGACGTCGCCCTTGTCATAAAACCTGTGGGATATGCCCAGCACAACCGATGGAGTGATGGTGATATCCTTGAGAACCGGCATATCATTCATGCCCAGTTGGGATAGTTCAAAATCGTGGCTTACGCCCAACTCAAACCATCCTGCCTTCACCAGGTCCATGTCGTGGTAGTAGGCAATGTATGGATTGAACAGCGACCTGCCAAAGATCAGGCTGTCGTCGAAGCTCACTTTAGCGTAGACCTCGCATGTCGAGCTTACATCGGATTCTGGCGAGCCGGACCTGCGATAAGGCGGAAAGTGATAAGCCAGCCAACCAAGCTCCACTGATGTGTTGATCGTGTCGATTTCGTAGGTCCAGCTTACGCCGAAGTCGACTTCCTGCAGGTTCGTATCCGCCCATGGCGTGAGTCTTTGCTGGGCGGCATACCACTGGAACCACACTGATCCACCCAGCGTGCCGAAATATGTGCCTTCCCCTAGAATGTCCGTAGTATCAAGTTCCATTGTTGCGCAGAGCTGGTGATTGGGCTTTTCTCTGCCCTCGCCGGGATATTCACTCAGGTTCATCCCTCGCCAGACGAAGTCGCTAACCAGCGTGTACTCCAGCGAAAAGCCCAGGGGAAAGGGCTTTTGCCATTGTGGTCCTGAAGAGGTTGGTGTGGTGGGATCCGTCGGCTGAGACATAGCCTGCTGTCCACCGGCGAATGACGCAATGGTCAAAATTGTCATGATTGCTGATAGCTTGTTGTTAATACGCATGTGATCGTGTCCTTGTAAATACAGTCGGTTCAGTTGTTGTCGCATCAGCCGACGGCCTGGGGTCCAGTGTCGCCCGTCCTGATTCGGAAGCACTGCTCCAAGGGAAGCACGAAGATCTTGCCGTCTCCGATATTGCCCGTCCTCGCGCCGTTGATAATGGCGTCGATGGTGGGAGTGACAAAGTCGTCATTGACGGCGATCTCGATTCTTACCTTTTTGAGCAGATTTACCTCTATGTCCACGCCGCGATATGTCTCCTGGTAGCCTTTCTGCTGTCCGCAGCCCATGGCATTGGTAACGGATAGCCTGAATACTTCGGCGGCGTAAAGTGACTGTTTAACGTCATTAAGCTTTTCGGGTTGAATGTAGGCAATGATTAGTTTCACTTGTCAATTCTCCACATGAGGATAATCAAATATTGCTGAAGACCTGGAAACCCGCGTATGCTTCCAGCCCATGTTCACCGATGTCCAGCCCCCGCAGTTCATCTTCCTTGCTGACCCGCAGGCCGATGGTCTTTTTGATGGTGAGAAACACCAGTCCCATTGCCAGCACGCTGAAACCCGCGCCGGATACCGCACCAATCGACTGAACGAGAAGCTGACCCATGCCGCCACCAAGAAGCAATCCATGCGAGACCATATCGTCGAGGAGCAGATCTCTGCTGGCGAAAAGTCCTATGGCGATGGTTCCCCAGATCCCATTCATCCCGTGCACCGGAATCGCTCCGACAGGATCGTCCACGCCGATTTTGTCGAGAAGTCGCACGCCAAAAACCACAATGACCCCACCGATCGCGCCTATCACGATCGCAGCCCATGGATCGACGAACGCGCATGGGGCGGTGATGGCGACCAGGCCCGCCAACGCGCCGTTCATGGTCATTGACAGGTCGGGCTTTCCGAACAGCATCCACACGGTAAGCATTGCCGAAATGGCCCCGGCCGCGGCCGCCAGATTCGTGTTGGCGGCGACAAGAGCGATAAGCTCACCATCACCGACCGAAAGGCTCGATGCACAGTTGAATCCGAACCATCCGAACCACAGGATGAACACCCCCAGGCTCGCCAGCGGAATGCTGTGACCGGCAATTGCCTTGGCCATTCCGTCTCCGTTGAACTTGCCAACTCTGCTTCCCAGAAGCACCGCACCAATGAACGCCGACCACCCGCCTGTGGCGTGAACCACGGTCGATCCGGCGAAGTCGACGAATCCCATCTCCGCAAGCCAACCCCCTCCCCACACCCAGTGTCCGATGATCGGGTAGACCACCGCGCTGATGACGGCTGTGTACGCCAGGTAAGCACCGAACTTCATTCGCTCGGCCATCGCGCCAGCTACGATAGTGGCGGCGGCTCCGCAGAAGGCAGCCTGAAACAGCCAGAACGCCCAGATCGGTACGCCGCTGGGGTTATGCGCGTTTGACATTGCAAATCCGCCCATGCCGATGAATCCGTTTCCAGGTCCGAACATGAACGCATATCCCACCAGAAAGAACACGATGCTGGCGGTGCAGTAGTCCATGAAGTTTTTGGTGAGGATGTTGCAGGCATTCTTGGCCCTGATAAATCCCGCCTCCACCATTCCAAACCCTGCCTGCATAAAAAACACAAGAAAGGCGCCAAGCAGCACCCAGAGGGTGTCCACGGATACCACGACCTCGGATGGTTCCGCCTCCCCGGCCATTACCGGTCGGGCCAGAAGACCAACCACAACTCCGACAACTGCCAATCCGTACATACGACAATCTCGCTTCACGATTCTTTTTCCTTTCCAGTCCCGCCAGGCACGCCCCGGCTGCACGCGATAAAAAGCACAGTGCGTGCCACAAAGAAGAAAAATTGGAAATGCTTAGCGTAAAGCGAGTTACATTGTCGGTGTGCCGGGGGCCTGATGAAGAAACGTTACAAAATCGTAATAGTGGACCCGGTAAAGGACAATTATGTCAGAACCATGGACAATGGGCAGGGGGTGAATTACCTCCTTGCCCGTAGTTAAGTGGGTTGATTAAGAGGTTATGATTATCAGGAATGTTCTGAGGTGGTTGACTTCACCAGTCCCAGTTTTGTCCTGAGTTTGTGCAGCGAAACATTGAGGGTAGGCACAATGATAAGTGTGAGGAAGGTGGCGAAAGTCAGGCCGAAGATAATTGCCACCGCCATTGATCGCCACCACTGGCTTGAGTCGCTTCTCCAGACCCAGCGGAAGGTATGAATGTCGAAACCCATTCCAATTGCGGTTGGAATGAGTGCGATGGTGGTTGTTATCGCCGTGAGCAGAACGGGTCTGAGCCTTGTTTCACCCGCGCACAGTGTGGCTGATATTACATCCATTCCCTGTTTCTCAAGCTGGCGGGTATATGCGAGCAGAACAATAGCGTTATTCACAACGACGCCGGCAAGGCTGATGATTCCGATTCCTGTCATGATGATAACGAACGGCAGGTGTGTTATCAGCAGCCCCAGCAGCACGCCTATCAGTGAAAGCACTACGGTTGTCATGATGATCAGCGGGGCGGTAAGTGTGTTGAACTGGGCGACCAGGATGAGCACAATCAACAGGCAGGCCATGGCGAACGCGCCGAGGAGGAATCGGCTTGCTTCGTCCTGTTGTTCTCTTTCGCCGGCGTACTGGATCTCATAGTTGTCTGGTAGATTCAACTCATCGAGTCGGCTCATTACGTCCTCGAGTACTTCCGGCGCTAGTCTTCCCTCGGCATCGCCGGTGAGGGTAACAACCCGCTGCTGATTGATGCGGTGTATGGTTCCCAGTCCTCCGCGGTATTCAAATGTGCCCAGTTCGCTCAGGGGCACCGCCTCGCCGGTGACATTGGGCACATGCAGTCGGAATAGATCATTGATGTCCTGCCTTTGCGATTCGGGCAGGCGGATGGTTATATCGTACTCGTCGTTGAACTGCCTGAACGTTCCCACCTTTGATCCGAAGATGGCGGTCTGCAGGAAGTTGCCCACTGTCGCGGTGCTGAGTCCCATCCTGCTTGCGCGTTGCCTGTCGACGATGAATGCAAGTTCGGGCCTGGTCGCTTCAAGGTCGCTGCGCAGATTGACCAGGCCGGGTACATCGACAATTGCTTCCATCGCCTCTTCGCCCAGCTTTTCGAGGGTGGTTAAATCTTCGCCGACGATGCGCACGGTTACCGCGGCACCTGTTGGCGGGCCTTCTCTTTGCCGCTCTACCTTGACTTCCGCGCCAGTGATGTCGGTGAGCATGCCTCGAAGTTCGGCGATGATGTCCGCGGAAGGGCGAGGCCGGTATTCGTAATCCGGAAAAGTAAGGGTGATATTGGTCATGTGCGGGCCTGTACCCCCGCCGCCGAATGGGTCTCCTCCGCTCGCCCCGCCGACGTTGGTAACCACATAGTCAATGTGCGGATTGTCTTCAGGGCCGCGGAGCTTCTCGATTTGCTCTTCGACCTGGCGGGCAAGCTCGTCAGATCGCTCGACGCTGGTTCCCTGGGGGCTTCGGATGTTGATCAGTGAGTTCCTGGGGTCCATGGTAGGAAAGAACTCGAACCCCGGGCCAACCCGTACGAATACGACCCCCAGACCCACTAGAAGCAGTATGCAGACAATCAGCGTCGTCGCTCGATGTTCGAGCATTGAATTGAGCAACCAGCGGTACCATCTGCGGATGCGGGTTTCACGTTCATGCGACTTGACCTTCGATGACAGCAGTGTCGCAACGACCGGGCTTACCACAAGGGCGACAAACAGCGAGCTTGAAAGCACGACTATAACGGTGATGGGCAGATACTTCATGAAGTCGCCCATGATCCCCGACCAGAACAGCAGTGGTATGAACGCCGAAACTGTCGTAAGCGTCGAGGTTATGACCGGCCAGGCGACCTCGGCAGCGCCCTTCTTGGCGGCCTCGATCCTGTCGTATCCCAGCTCCCTGTGTCTGAAAATGTTCTCGACGATGACAATTGCGTTATCGACCAGCATGCCCACTGCAAGCACGAGGCTGAAAAGCACGATCATGTTGAGCGTATGGCCTAAAGCCGATATGATCGCGAGGCTCATTAGCATGCTCAGGGGCACCGCCGTGGCGACGACCACCGCCGCACGCCACCCCATCGAAATAATCAACACAACTATAACCAGCACGAAGGCGGCGAATAGGTTGTTTTCGAGGTCGGCCACCATCATGCGGATATCGTCGCTGTGGTCCATGGTGATGCTGAAGGTGACATCCCTGGGGACGACATTCTTCGCTTCGGCTAGCATTGCCTTGATGGTGTCGGCAATGGGTATGACGTCCGCTCCGACCCGCTTCTGGATGCTGAGTGTGATGGACTCCTGCCCATCGAGCCGGGAATACTGCTCGCGGTCTTTAAAAGTATCGCGCACGTCGGCGATGTCCGCCAGGTAAATCATCTTTCCATCGCGCTCGACGAGAGGCCAGTCGTAAACCTCCGTCGGGTCAACCACCTCCGCGGGCACACGTACATTGAACCTGACGTTGGGCGTTCGCAGGCCACCTGCCGATATGTTGACGTTCTCGGAGGGGACGAGAGTGATCAGCTCAGGAATTGTCAACCCGTAGGCGGCGATGCGGTCTTGGTCTACCTCAAGGCGGATCTCCCTCTCAAGCGCGCCAAGGACATCGACGTTCAACACGCCGGGAATCTCTTCGATACGGTCTTCAAGCTCGTCCGCTATAGATTTGAGAACAACTGGTGAGACGGGTCCGGAGATGTTGAACGTGAGGATGGGAAACTCTGCCACGTTGATTTCTCGTACGACGGGTTCCCTTAGTTGCTCTTCGGTGGGCAGGTCGCCGCGGGACTGCTCGACCTTGTCACGCACATATTGAAGGGCGTCCTCGATTCGTACGTCCGGCATGAACTCGACAAGAATTGTCGAGACGCCCTCTGAGCTTGCGGATCGAATTTCCTTGATGCCGCTGATGCCCGTGAGGTTTTTCTCGATCTTCATCGTCACCGCGGTCTCGACATCCTCGGGGGAAACGCCTTCGTAAATGGTGGTGATGAAGACATACGGGATGGGCACGTCCGGGGCCGCCTCGCGAGGAAGGCTAAGGTAGCTCATCACACCGAGGATGGCGATAAGCACCACGAGCACGGCTACGGTGATTCGATTATTGATTGCCGCATTAGTAATGATCACCAGTTCGCCTCGCTTGCCGGAACGATTCTTACAGGCTGGCCTGGGCCGATGTAGCGGTGACCTTCGGTGATGAGCATCTCGCCAGGCTCAAGGTCGCCACCTACGATCATCACCATGTCATCGCGAATCTGGCCGGGGGTTACTACTCGTTGTTGGGCGATTCCATCTTCTTCGACAAAGACGACGTATCGCTGCTGCCCGTTCATCGGCTGGGGAATAAGCACGCGCAAGGGAACCATGATGGCATCGGTATGAACCTGCCGCAAAAGTCTGGCCAGTACGATCTGTCCGGCCCTGAGCCTTTGCGGGCTTTGACGCGGGTTGGGTACCGTAAGCTCGATACGTGTTGTGTGGGTTGCCGTATCGGCGGTAGCGCTGATGAAGGTAATCGTGCCTTCCCACGTATGCGACTCGTCAATATTGTTATTACTGGCGAAAATCGATCCACCAAGCTTGTCGACAATGCGATGCGTGTCGCCGATCTTCAGATAACTGATATTGCGCTCGGGTACATGAACGATAACCTTGACGGGATCGTCCTGCACAATGTCAGCGACGACCGTGCCGGATGTGACATACTCGCCCGCCTCAACCGGCAGCGAGTTCACGTATCCTGGGATGGGTGAAGTGATGGTGGATCGCCTCAACTGGGCACGCGCGGACTCGTAGGCAGCCTGTGAAATCTGCAACCTTGTTCGTGCCTCCTCGACCTCCCTGTCGGTGGCTGCTCGAACTCTATTCAGCTCTATCACGCGTTCGAGGTCTGCCTCGTCAAACTGTCTCTGGGCATCGTAACGGTTGTAGTCCGCCTGAAGCAGCTCGGTGTTGATTCGCAGGATGATGTCTCCGACCTCGACATGATCGCCTTTCTCCAAGGGTCGATCGGCAGGACCTCGCCCTTCAACCTGCCCCGCAACCTCGGCGGCAATGCTGACCGTTCGCAGAGGCTCGACCACTCCGTTGATCTGAAAGACGTCCTCCACCACGGGCACGGGGACGACTTGCTCGACGTGCACGTTGACGAGGGGCCTGCCCGAGGGCGCGTCGATGCCCGTAGGCTTCCCAAGAAGAACCGCCAGAAGAATCACCGTCAGTACGCCACCGGTGATCACCAGTCCAGGTACAAGCCATCGCGGCAGTTTCTTCAGCTTTCTGCTGGGTGACACGTATTTTGTCTTCCCTTGACGCACTATCATCCTCACCCTTCTTTGTGCGGTTCCTGCTTGATAATGCCAGCCCGCAGCGACGAAACAATTCCGCTCTTGAGCACTTCCAGCAGATTTCTGTCAGGTGTAACTCCCACGTTCAGAATGCACTCTATCTGCATTCCGTCCAGAAGGGCGACTGTGAGCATGGCAGCCTGTCTGGCGTCTATTGTGCTTGAAAACTCCCCCGACTGGATACCTTCGGCTATGACCGTGCTGACGATTCTGCACATCAGCTCATAAATCCCCTTGAACTGGGCGGCAATTAAAGAGCCATGTTCGTCATTGGCGGCGGATGCGGCCCGGGCTTCAAGCATCAACCTGCCTATTCTGCTGTAATAGGCGAGGCGGTCAAACCACATGTCAATTGCAGACAATAGCTTTTCAGAAGCGATTTTGCTGGTGGACATTACCTTGTTGACGTCCGCCTCGTTGACCGCGATAACCTTTGAAACCACTTGCCCGAAGAGTTCCTCCTTGCTCTTGAAGTAATTGTATACACTACCTTTAGCGGTGCTCGCCTCCAGCGCGATTGCTTCGATGGTTGTCGAGGAGTAACCGTGTTCCTCAAAAACCTTTTCGGCAGCGGCGAGAATTGCCGTCTTTCTGTCTTTCTTCTGATGATTATCGGCCATGTTTGCTCATTCTTTCTCTGACTGACTGGTCAGTCATAACATAATACGACAGGAAACTCGATGTGAGAACCAGGAAATTGGAAAACTAGGCAGCTTCCAGCAAAGGCCTCATTACTTCATCGTAGTTTGAGGTGCACCAGGCGATTGTCGCCTCGGCAATTGAAGGGTCGAACTGTTCGCCCGCGCCGCGGGAAATTTCTTCTATCACTTTTTCCAGCGGGAATGCCGGCTTGTAGCTGCGTTCCATCAGCATTGCGTCTATTGAATCGGCGACGTTGATTATGCGTGCGGGTAGTGGAATCTGCTTTCCGCTGATACCGTGGGGATAACCTCGGCCGTTCCATTTTTCATGATGCGACTGAACATAGCTGGCCTCGGTCTGGAACGCCGAGATATTCCGCAGGATCTCCGCCCCTAAAAGCGGGTGCCGGCGGATCTGGTCGAATTCATCCTTGGTCAGCGCCCCCGGCTTGGTGAGTATGCGATCGGGCACGCCGATCTTTCCGATATCGTGAAGCAGGGCAGCGGTCTTTATGGACGAAAGCATCTCTATTGGCATGCCAAGCAGGCGACTGATGCACAGGCTGTAATATGTTACATGATCGCTGTGCCGCCTTGTGTAGCTGTCTTTGGCTTCGACGATGTTCACCAGTGCCTGCACGCTGTCCAGGAAGATTTGCCTTTGCCTGCTTTGCAGCTCCAGCGCCTCTGCAGCACGAAGTTGGAGGGACTGTGCAGAGTGTGCATAGGCCTTTTCGACCACTTCCAGCATGTAATGCATGTCGAAAGGCTTTTGCACATAGTCAAACGCGTTAAGGTGAAGAGAGTTGGCCAGATGCTGGGTATCCTTGCATCCGGTGATCATTATGACCTTGCAATCAGGCGCCAACGTCTGTGACCTTTCGAGCAATTCCAGGCCCCCGACGCCGGGCATGATTATGTCGCATATCATTACGTCGTATGTCGCCTTCGAAAGAAGCGCAAGGGCCTCGTGACCGTCTGTGGTACCGTGGCACTTCATCCCCGCGTTTCGCAGCGTCGCACACAGTACGTCGCAGATAACGTGATCATCATCGACTACGAGAATCTGTCTCCGCCCCGTCAAGAGTTTCTCCTAATGTGACCGCCCATAAGCACTATCGGCGCACCGGGGGGAGGGCTTAAGAACGACGGGGTAAACGATAGGGAATTTGCGAAAAAAACACAAAATAAGGTGTTCACCTTATCTATGGAGAATTGCGAGTTACACCGGGCGAAACAGCATCCAATTAACCAGCATAATCGCAAGCGCCCCGAGCAGAAGCGCATTCGAAATATCCGCGTATTGTTCCCTTGCAGCCGTTGTTGCCAATGGAAGCTGCGCCTCGGTGATTATTGTCGCCCCGGTCAGGTTGGCCAGTTCGCGCAACGCCTCGTCGTTCGGGCCTGTTCGAAGATATTCCCGCGGGGCGAGTCCACCATAAAACCCTCGCCAGATTACCATGTCATCAAGCACGACAGTCACTCCAGAAAGTGCCTGGGTACTGGGCAGCGCCGCCAGATATCGCCCCGGCCCCGTCTGGTGAGCCTGGATGATCCCCTCCGCTGTGTGGATGTGAAAATGCAGGTTGTCTGGCAGCATGGAGTCTTTGCTTAATATGCGCAATACAGGCGAGCGGTCATTCCGGGAGTCGATCTCCACGCGGTATTTGCCTTCATGAAGTGTGACGTATCTCAGAGCCGAGCGCAGCAGGCTTTGTAGATTCGTGCTGAAGTTGAGATCTCCTGTGGCGATGGATATTGATCTTCCGGCGCCGGCCTGTTTAGTCGCGACAATGGGACCGGGCTCGATTCGGGCAAGCACCTGTGCTTCGCTCGCCGGCACGCTCGGCCACCATGTTTCAAACGGTGCACCGGACAGGTTGACCCCGAATAGAGCAGAATTCGATACGAATTTTCCCCTGATCATGGACGAGCCCCGGTGGCGTTTGATGAAGCGGGCGAAAATGTCAGCCAGTCCTGTATAGCCCTGTGCCCTCACAAGTGCTGAGTCCATCATCTCCGCCAGTGCCATTACCGAAGGCTCTGGGATGGATTCTTCATCATCGTCAACCGTTACGATTGCCAGCGCGATGTTGGCGTTGTTGAGCCTGTTCGCCAGCGCCGATGCATCCATCGGCCTGACCGCCAGGTCGGTCACCAATATCACCAATGTATCGAGCCCGTGGGGATCATCCATCTTGAGCAGGTGTTTCAGGCCCTCATCGGCGTACGTGGGGCCGGCGCAGCCGACGTTTGTGAGAGATTGCCTGAGCCCCTGCCAATCGACCCGGCCCGAAGAGCTGTCATAGACCGTCTTGGCGGTATCGTTGAAAGTCACGACCGCCAAGGAGTCGGCATCTGTGATGTGAGGTCTGACTGCGAGCAACGCCTCCGAAGCCTGGTCAAACTTGGATCTCATCTGACCAGCATCGTCGACCAGCGTGCCGGTCATGGAACCCGAGGCGTCAAGAACCACGATTACTCTCAAAGGCTTTCGGCGGAAACGATCGCTTTCAAGGGCACTGACGCCAAGAAGGGGATCGTCGTCCGATCGCTCGCCGGCGCTTGCGCCAAGCATTACAAGCCCGCCTCCAGATCGCACGTACTCAGCAAGCGCGGTTCGCTGAGAGTTCGTCAGTGCCTCGCCGTTGGGGTCGTGAAGCAGCACAGCCGAATAGTGATGGTAATCCACCGCATGATGAGGCGCCTGTGTCATCGATATCGACTTTGCCCCGGGCGTCAGCGCCAGCGCGTTAGCGTCATCGCACACGATGGCGGTTCGAGCAATCGCCGGACCCACCAGTGCCTCGGCCCGGTCATTCTCGGCATAAGCATCGCCGGGGGTCAGTGAGGCCTCATATTGCACCGAGTTTGGCGCGCCTGCGGTGTCGAGCACCAGAATTGTTATCGCCTGGTTAGCCTCAAGCAAAACTTGTCTTTCGACAAGCAACGCATGCTGCCGATATACACGCAACACACGCTCCATATGAAAGTTGGACGCTATTGTGACGCCGAGTTGAACATTGTCGCTGACATCCCGATGCGCTGAGAATCCGGTAATCGCGGCGTCGGGCTGGGCCGAGGCGATGGGCAGGATAAACACTTTTGCGCCGGCTGACCCCAGCGACTTTGCCGAAGGTTTCCAATCCATATCTTGGAAATGCCCATCCGTGCGAATGACAACACCCGCGATGTCGGGGGCTTTGATCTGGGCAAACGTAAGGGCGGGGGCGATGAAGGTAGCCGTTCTGTCCGCCTCTGAGCCAAGACTCCCGGCGAAGTCCACAACAGTACAAAGGTTGTCATCCAGCGACAGTTGCGACGTGCTGCTTCGCGTGGAGTCCGATACGTCGTTGAGCACCAGCCAGTCCATCCTTGACGACGAAGAACCAGCAACGGAAGGACCCGACAGAGCAGCGCAAAGGAGCACAATCGCCGCACTCCGCATTAGTACGCTCCAGGCATTGGGTGCGGGCGTGGCGTGCCTGTCGTGAATTGCCAGCACAATCGGAACCAGCGCGGCAAGCGACCCAATAAGCCACCAAGGCTGATAGAAATGAACGCATATAGCCGCCACATTCAGAGGCATGGGCACAATATACCATATTGACCCACCTGTCTCCATATCAGCCCAACAGGCTTGGGGGCGTTGATTACCCAATTTACCTGTTTTATCCGGCAGTGATTATGTTCTGGTTTGGGCACAGGCTATTCACGATTGCGAAAGTACTTGTCGTGCAAAGGTTTAGGCTAATGCGCCGGATCGCCCATGTGCACAAAATGGGATAGTTGGGCTTGACTAACCCAACTCGAAGATGGATTGCGTCTTGACTACTGTCATATCTTCCGGGAATGCATGGAACGTGAAAACATGCAGTTCGTTGGGTTTCGCCTGGTAGTCGATGAACGTGAAGGGCGTCAGCCCTCGGGCCATCCAATTGGGAAATGGCACGAACAGGCCTCGCTGTGCGCCCAGTCTGGCGAGGTCGTGATGGGTCTTCGAGTAGACGTTGGCGCTCATCGACTCGACCTGGAAGTTCATCATATAGTTGATGCCGTTTGTGCGTTTTCGCTCGTGATCTCGCTCGCCGCGGAAGGGCATTTCGAGCAGTTTGCCCCTTTCGGGCAGGGTTGACTGAGCATCGGCGGTGACTTCCACCATAGACTGATTCTCGCGGATGAAGGCGATTACATGCGTACAACCGGTGACCCAAATCTGCGCTTCATACGCGGATTTGGTGATATGGTGATCATGATAAATGTCAAAAAATTCCGGGTGCAACGGCCTATCGTAGAGATAGAACCGAAGATTGGAGACACTTTGTTTCTGCCCGATATTCATCCAGTCGCTCCGCTCCTTGGCTCGATATGTATTATACCATAAACCCTGCCTATCACAACAAAGTCTGAGCATCTGCGAACACACAGGAGAGTCACTACATTGTATTCGCTGGATGTCGGAAATGGTTCAACCACTCAGGCCCAAATGCGTGGCCTTGGGGCGGCGCTTCTCTGTTGCCAGTGTCTAGCTCATGCAAAACCGCTGTGGGAAACTGAAATAATCCTCCAAGCTGAACGGTTTGGTTGGTTTTGCCCAGGCGGGAGGTTTGTCCAGATCGCTTGGCAGCTTGCCCTGTTCGGCGCATTGTGTTATCACATCGTCAATTCCGGTGACTACCAGACGGGTGCCCTGGGCATCTTTAACCTTTTTCACATGCTCGTCGTCGATGACAATAATGCTGCCGCTGCTCTCGTGGGCACCGTTGAGGGCCAGCACTATTTGGCGCGTCTGCTCAAGTGGACATCTTAGCAGCGACTTGTCGTCCTTCTCGATCGCCTCGATAAAGTTGAGCATCATGTTGTTGCTGGCGTCAAGAGAGCGGGGCGCGTTTTCGGTTGTTCCGTCCGCGAACTTCAGTGTGCTGCCTTCGACATATTTGTAAACCGCTGAGGCATGCTGAGCATCAATGAGAATTTCCGGCCCGAAATGGTCATTACAGGTATGGCTTGCGATGAAGTATGCCTTTACACCTTCGGTAGTGATTATTTCGATGGCTGCGGTGCTGTGTGCTTCGATGTTCCCGGTGGTGTATAGTTCCGCGCGAACCTTTGCGGGTCTTGCCATTTCGCCTGGTTTGTCCGAAGCCAGAAGCAGCATGTTGGAAATCTGGTGGCAAAGCGCGTTGGTGGCGGGGCCATCCAGAACCCAGTTTTCACCAATTCTGAGTTTGCCCGCCCAGCCGTTGCGCCCATAGTACGTGTCATTTCTTGGCCAGGCTGCGCCACATTTGAGAGTCGACACCTTTCCGAGTCTGCCCTCCACGATACGCTTCTTGACCAACCGGACATCCTCGCCATGCACTGCCTGAAAACCAACCTGGCAGAATCTTCCGGCGGTGCGAAGGGCTTCGAGCATGCGGTCCACTTCCTGTATGGTCGCCGCGGGGGGTTTTTCAATGTGAACATGGTATCCGGCCTTGGCTGCGCAGACGGTCAGGTGCTCGTGACTGGGAATGCCCGTTCCTATTATCATCGCCTGAGCCTGACCCCGCATCTCTGAGAACATCCCCTCGGCGCTTGAGAATATCCTGATACCCTGGGCGCTAAGTTCGCCTGCTTCGGGCAGCTCGTCTGATTTGCTGTCGGCGGCGGCTATGAGTTGGCATGCCCCAAGGGATTGGGCGTTTCGTATGCTCTTGAGCAGTGAGGCCCCATAACCCCCGATTCCAACCAACGCAACTTTTACCATTTTTCGATAGCCTTTCGCACTTCTGTAGGTCAATAACCCGACGGGAATGACACAGCAATACAGCAATTTTGATGTAATCCGGCGGATAATGCAAGTGTCATAGTGATTTATCGTACAGCGGCGAGGGCTGACCGTCTCGATCAACTTTCCACGAATGGTGCAACCAGGCATTTGCACACAAGGCGACTTGATGTATACTTCTGTGCGCGGGCGCATAGCTCAGTTGGCTAGAGCGCGTCCCTTACAAGGACGAGGTCACAGGTTCAAGCCCTGTTGCGCCCAGTACTCGAAGTGTGCAGCCTGGCGGGCTGGCGACCTTTTCGAGATAAATCCCAAAGCGAGTGTCTTTAGCATGCCCTACGACCAGATCGACGCTACCCGGATAAAAACATTCCCCCTTGCCGAACGCAAAAGCCTGCTGGACATCAACAAAATTGCCGTCGACCCGGACAGTTATCCACCAGCAGCCGCGGGAGAACTCGAACCGGCGATAGAAGCACTCGCAAAGGATATCGTGGAAGCACGTGCAAACGGGGCCTCGGTTATGCTTGCCTACGGGGCGCACCTTATCAAGAACGGTGGAGGCCCGCTTCTTAACGCTTTGATCGAAAAGGGATTTGTCACCCATCTTGCCACACAGGGGGCCGGTATGATTCACGACTGGGAATTCGCCCACATGGGCGTTTCAAGCGAAAGCGTACGCGAAAACGTCGCCCAGGGAAGGTTCGGAACCTGGGAAGAGACGGGCGTTGCGATAAATCTTTCTGCGCTGACTGGTGCGGCGGCGGGCTTGGGGCTGGGCGAGTCGATCGGCAGATTCACGCTCGATGATGGAGTGGTTCTCGAAGATCCGCAGGAGCTTGGGCGGGCTATTGCGTCTCAGCCGGGGCATCCACTCACACCCGCAAGGGCGGATCTGCTCGGCGCGATGGACAATTTCAAGTTGCCTGCTGGGAAATATCATGTAGAACACCCTTTCAAGCGTTTTTCAGTCGCCGCCCATGCCTGCCGAAAGGGCGTGCCTCTGACAGTGCATCCAGGTATCGGGTACGACATCTACACAAACCATCCGATGTTCAGCGGCTGTGCCATCGGTCGAACCAGCCAGGTGGACGCACGCGTTTTTGCCGCAAGCGTGATGAACCTCTCCGGTGGAGTTTACCTTTCGGTGGGCTCGGCGATAATGAGTCCACAGGTGTTCGAAAAGGCCCTGAGCCTTGCCAATAATCTTCGCATCGCACAGGGTTGCGACCCGGTGAAAGACCACACCATCGCGGTTGTGGACATTCAGGATGGCGGCGATTGGGATTGGTCACGCGGCGAACCACCAAAGGATCATCCAGCGTATTACCTGCGATTCTGCAAATCTTTCCATCGTATGGGAGGGAAGGTAAAGTATCTTTGCGGAGACAACGTGACGGTGCTGCATAATCTGTATCGAAAGATAAAGGGTTTCGAGCAGAGCCTTTCAGTATAATGGCCTTTTTATGACAGTCACAATACAAACGGTAATCTGTTCAGAATGATGACGCCTGAAATAAAAACGCAAAGTTGGTTTGTCGCCTGCATTGTGGCTATTGCAGTCGCCACCCCCGCATGGGCCGATCAGGATGAAACCCACATCGAGTCCGCGGCTGGGCAGGGGGTGACGGATGTCGCCTCTGGCAATGATGCGACCTCGCCAGACGATCTTCCACCTGTGAACAAGGTTCACGCCATCGAGCGGGGCCTGCGCCTGCTGGATCACGAGAAGCTTGCCTATGAGCGGTCAATAGAACGTCGGGACAATGTGGATATGCCCGTGGCGCTTATGTTCATATCGCGTCTGAAGGTTGCGCCAACTCTGGATGATGATGAATGGACCCAGCTTGACGCACCGGCAATTGGCAACCTGCTGCGCAAGCCAGAACGATACGCTGCCGTCCCCATGAGAATAAAGGTGCATGTGGCGAGGGTTCTCACAAGACGCCCGAATGAGCACTTCGTGCCTAATGTCTACTGGCCCGCAAGCAACGGGCCTGTGTGGCAATGGGATTGCCTGCTGTCAGTTGACGGCAAGCCCACGAATCAGGCGCTGACCGTGCTGACCCATATTGATCCTGAAAAGATCCTCGGCAAGCCCGCAAGCAGGGATCAAGACGGAGATGCCACCTATGACTGGACCTCCACCGCAGTGGAAGTTGCGGGCGTTTTCTACAAGGTTGTTGATGGAAAGACAATAGAACACAAACCTTATACTTACCCGGTAGCCTTGGCTTGGCAGATACGTCAAGAGGACATATCGACGAAAAAGCCCGCGGGCAACAAGAGCACGCAGGCGATGTTGATAGTGGTGTTGGCCCTTGCCATGGGCTTCATCATAATCAAAAGGCAGATGACTCTGAAAAAGAGGGACGACGAGGCAGCCGCGGGGCGAAGGTGGCGCGCGATACCCCGTGATGAACAGGCAGTCGACGATGATGTACTGGAGGATCCCGAGTCGATTGATCCGGAACTGAGGGCGGCGGCGGAGGACTATCGTCGGCGAAAGGAGGACGTTGATGAGCGCGAAGATCAGGGTTGACCTGGCCGACCGAAGTTACGACGTGCGCATCGCGCCAGACGCCATGGAGCATCTCGGTCAGGCGGTCGTGTCGCTCGATCCGTCTTCTGTGGTTGTGGTTACAGATTCCACAGTCCAGGCACTTCATGCGCAGAAGGCCCAGACTTCCCTCGAAAACGCCGGGATACAGGCAAGTTTGCTGACCTTTCCCGCAGGGGAGGAGCATAAGAACCTCGAAACATTCAGCAGCCTCGCAGACGAGATACTTGCGCTCAAGCCCGCGATTGATCGCAAGACGTTGCTCGTCGGTCTTGGCGGAGGAGTTGTCGGGGACATGTGTGGGTTCCTTGCGGCGGTGGTGTTGAGGGGGCTGCGGGTGGTGCAATGCCCCACGACGTTGCTTTCGGCGGTGGATGCTTCTGTTGGCGGAAAGACCGGGCTCGATCACCAGGCGGGCAAGAACCTTATTGGCGCGTTTCATCAACCCGCAGCCGTTCTGATAGACGTGGGTTTGCTAAAGACTCTTGACGACCGCCAGTTATCCAGTGGCCTGGCCGAATGCGTCAAACATGGGATTATTCGCGATGTGACACTCGTGGAGTATATCGAATCCAATTACGAGCAGGTTTTTGATCGTCGAAGCGATGTGCTGTGCGACCTTGTGGCGCGCAATGTTCAGATAAAAGCGCAGGTGGTCTCTGCCGATGAACGGGAGTCGGGGCAAAGAGAGCATTTGAACTTCGGCCATACCATTGGACACGCTATCGAGGCGCTGGGCGGGTATGGGGCCATGCTGCATGGCGAGGCGGTGTCGCTGGGAATGGTGCTTGCGATGAAGCTGGCGAGGGAAAGGGAACTGATTGACGCGGATTCGTGCAAGCGAATCACTACCCTTCTTGAAAAGCTCCGACTTCCTGTTTCATATTCCGAACTGGCGCCCGAAGAGATATGGGTGACCATGCTGCACGACAAGAAGGCAAGGCATGGCAAGGTGAGGATGATCTTGCCTACGGCAATTGGACGGGTTGAGTCTTTCGATGACATCACCTTGCAGGAACTGGCAAAATGTTTGTAATAGCGTGATAAGCAAAAGTATCGCGTTTTGTCCACAAACTGTGTATGATTTCGCCCTGGATCATGACTGACAATAACGCCAACTCGTCAATGCCCGATCTGTCGGTGGAAATCGCTGGCGTAAAGCTTTCAAACCCCTTGATGCCCGCCAGCGGCACGTGCGGATATGGCGGAGAATATGCGGATTTTGTCGATCTGAAGAATTTTGGCGCGTTTGTCACCAAGTCCATAACTCCTAAACCCAGGGTGGGCAACGAGTACCCCCGCGTGGTTGAAACGCGAGCGGGCATGATGAACGCCATTGGTCTTGCCAATGTGGGCCTGGATGAGTTCATCCGCACCAAGGTGCCCGCACTCGAAAAGCTCGATATGCCGGTGTTCGTCAACGTCGCGGGTGTGACTGTTGATGATTACCTCGAAGTCGCCCGGGCGATGGAATCTGTTGATGTCGTCCGCGGAATTGAGCTGAACATTTCTTGCCCCAACGTCAAAGCCGGCGGCATACAGTTTGGTGTCGACCCTACGCAGGTGTACAAGGTCGTATCTGCGGTGAAGAAGGTCTGCCGGAAGAACATTCTCATTGTCAAACTGTCACCGAACGTGACTGACATAGCGCTTACGGCGGCGGCGGCAGTCGAGGCCGGAGCCCAGGCACTGAGCATGATAAACACCTTTACCGCCCTGGCGATAGATGTGGAACGTCGTCGACCCGTGCTTGCCAACGTCACCGGAGGGCTTAGCGGTCCTGCAATCAGACCGATCGCCGTGCAGATGGTGCACAGGGTCTATACGCAGGTCGCCAAACCCGCTCGGGTGCCCATTATCGGGATGGGCGGCATACAGCGGTGCGGCGATGCGCTGGAATTCTTACTAGCCGGCGCAAGCGCCCTGGCGGTGGGCACTGCCCTGTTTGTCAACCCGGTGTGCATTGTTGACATTGCCGACGGTATTGCAGATTACCTCAAGCGGCATGGGTACGCCGCGGTGAAAGACATCGTCGGCGCGCTGCAAATTGACAACTAATAACACACAGATTGAGCGCACATGAACAAGCTGCCGATATATCAACAATGGGTGCCGTCGGATTGGGGAATGTGTCGGGCATGTGCGCACACATCAGCTTTGCTTGATGGTGCTGTTTTTTCCAAAGAAATGCAGTCTATAATG
The DNA here is from genome assembly GCA_964632015.1 of uncultured Planctomycetaceae bacterium. Lineage (GTDB taxonomy): Bacteria > Planctomycetota > Phycisphaerae > SM23-33 > SM23-33 > JAAYCO01. The sequence goes on along the minus strand of CAZWAT010000001.1, from coordinate 18,950 downwards.
AGTTTTGTGCAAGCCGACCACTTGCGTCTTGCCCCGCATTTTTTCTGTAAACTATCTACAAGGCTATAGTTATGAGGCGACCATGAGAGTGTTTATGCTGGGCTGGGAGTTCCCTCCCCACATCAGTGGAGGTCTTGGTACAGCCTGCTACGGTATGACCAAGGGACTGGATGAAATTGGCGTGCAGGTGTGCTTCGTTCTACCAACGGCTGTTCCTGTTGATGGAGGCGAGGTCACTAGTCACGTGGATTTGCGCAGCCCGGCAAATTTGCCCGATTACTTTGAGGTCGAGGCCGAGAATTTTCATAACGTCGAGATCTACCAGGCAAGGGCGACACTTCAGCCATACGCCGCACCATTATCACCACAGGAGCAGTTCCACCAGCACCAGCGGAAGGTCGAGCTTACAAAGAAACAATCTTCCACCGCGCTTCAAACGCCCCGAGAACAGGTTCAAACGCAACCCCAGCCCCAAAGCCCCCCCAAACGGTCGAGCGGGTCAATCGTCTTTGGTGGCAGCGGAGGACACTACGCCGGAAACCTAATGGACCAGATCAACCGGTACGCCAGAATTGCGGTGTCCATCGCGGCCAATGAAGAATTTGACGTCATTCACGCCCATGACTGGATGACTTACCGGGCGGGACTGGCTGTCGCGGCATCTTCGGGCAAGCCTCTTGTGGTACATGTTCACAGTACCGAGTTCGACCGAAGCGGCGAGCGGGTCAACCAAGTGGTCTACGACATCGAGCGGGCGGGCATGCATGGCGCCGACAGGGTCGTCTGCGTCAGTCATCTCACCAAGACCATCTGCGAGAGACGATACGGGGTGAGCCCCGAAAAATGCACGGTGGTCTACAACGCCGTCGAGCTGCCCGAAAACGATAAGATTGAGTTCAACCCCATCCGTCGGGACGAAAAAATTGTTCTGTTTCTAGGAAGGGTGACGTTCCAAAAGGGTCCGGAATATTTCCTGGAAGCCGCGAAGAAGGTCGTCGAGCGTTATCCCAACGTTCGTTTCGTCATGGCCGGTAGCGGAGATATGATCGCCAAGTGCATTCGACTCGCAGCCGATCTCAGGCTCGGACGTTATGTGACCTTTACGGGGTTCCTGCGCGGAAAGGATGTGGATAAGGTCTTCCGCATGGCCGATCTTTACGTCATGCCCAGCGTGTCGGAACCATTCGGTATCGCTCCCCTCGAAGCGCTCGGTAGAAATGTGCCTGTGGTCATTTCGAAACAGTCGGGCGTCAGCGAAGTGCTTACTCACGCTCTGAAGGTGGATTTCTGGGACACCGAAGAAATGGCTAATAAGATCCTTGCCGTTCTTCGTCATCCTCCTTTGCAGAAGACGCTTCGTCAGCACGGCCAGATCGAGCTGCGGAAGTTCTCATGGGTCGACACAGCCGTGAAACTAAACGAGGTCTATACGCCGCTTGCCCACGGGCAAAATGCGTGATGAGCAGGCGGGCAATCGCGGGTAGTATTCACTGCGCGCAACTCTTGTCGCGAATTCGATGATTCTCGCAAGCCATTGCTCTTGCCGTGCCGATAGGGTAAATATCATATTGGGGCCGCGGGCCCCGCACGACGGCGCTGGTACGTCGGTAGCGGCGCGGGCGTGTATTTCTAAACCGACCGGACTTCTTTCGTGGTGCTAGAGCTATGGCTTCTGTGGTTTTCTACTTTCAGGTTCATCAACCCTTCCGCCTGAGGCGGTACACCATCTTCGACAGTGACATCAGTTATTTCGATGACTGGCGGAACGAGGAAGTGTTCAAAAAGGTTGCTGCCAAGTGCTACATACCGGCGACAACAGCCATTCTTGACCTGATAAAACGGCACAAGGGAAATTTCAGGATCAGCTATTCCCTAACCGGCACGATAATCGAGCAGTTCAAGCTATGGGCGCCGGAAGTGCTGGACATGTTCATCGAGCTGTCCAAAACCGGATGCGTTGAGTTCATCGCCGAAACCTACTATCACAGCTTGGCGTTCCTGTACAACCGCGATGAGTTTGTGCACCAGACGCAAAAGCACGCCGAGTGCATGGAAGAACTCTTCGGGCAACGACCCAGGGTCTTCAGAAACACCGAACTGACATACAACAATGATGTCGCGAAGGTCGTTGAGGATATGGGGTTCAACGCAATACTGACAGAAGGCGCGGACCACGTGCTGGGTTATCGAAGCCCGAACTTCTTGTACAATCCGCCCAATTGTCCCGACGTAAAAATGCTTTTGAAGAATTACCGCCTAAGCGACGACATTGCATTCCGTTTCGGCAATCGAGGCTGGGCGGAGTGGCCCCTCAGTGCTGATAAATTCGCCAAGTGGGTCGACAACATCAACGGTAACGGTTACGTCTGCAACTTGTTCATGGATTATGAGACCTTTGGCGAGCACCAATGGGCGGATACGGGCATATTCGACTTCATCGAGGCCCTGCCCGCAGCCGTGCTAAAGACGGGCAAGAACGACTTCCTGACCGTTTCGCAGGCGGTGGACAAACACCCGTCCGTTGGTGAGGTGGACGTGCCACATATGATCTCATGGGCGGATACCGAGCGGGATCTGTCCGCCTGGCTGGGCAACAGCATGCAGTCCAACGCGCTGCACGATGTGTATGCACTGGCTGAAGACGTGTTGGCGACAGAAGATGACAAACTTATCGACGACTGGCGAAAGCTCCAGACAAGCGACCACTTCTACTACATGTGCACTAAGTGGTTCGCTGACGGCGATGTTCACAAGTATTTCAACCCGTACGAGTCGCCATATGACGCGTATATCAACTACATGAATATTTTGGACAACGTTCGCAATCGAATTGCCGAAACCGCCTCGAGCCGATAGACGGGCATGGCCGGGCAGGGTCCCCGCCTCCCCGGTTCCCTGTGCGCGAAAAACGTCCCGACGGTAGATTACTTTCGCTGCTGGGGGCGGGTTCGCGTGATCAGTTCGTCAATCCCCGAAGCAGGGACTGCACATGGGCCTGGTCGTCCTCGTGACAGGAATAGCGGAAGCACGCGTTCGGGGTAATTGTAACGTTAACCCTTCCGGTGGGGCCTGCGAACTTCATTGTCGCCGAGGTCACGCCCGCAAGATATTTTTCGATGAAGTCCATGCCGTGTTGCGAATCCTGGAACTTGGGAACATACGGGCCTATCATGAACGAATTGTGGGCGAAATCGCTCACGCGGACAGACACCAACTGAAACTTCTTCTGTTCCGAAAGCGTCTCGATGGCCGAGGGTACGTCCACCTCCAGGCCTTCGGTCACTGTCGAAAACGCCAACGACCCGGACAGAAACAAACCGATCTGTTCAATGCTAGTCGCCGAACCCGCGTAGATCTCCATCAGCTCTTTTTCCGGCCAGAAGGTCACGGGAAAGGCGGTTACTTTGTCCACGCCCGCCGATGTCAGCTCATGCGTTTCGTTGTCAAGCTGCTGAACCGCCTGTCTGCTTCGGCGGATGATCACACCCATGGTGGCGGTGGACGTTCCGGATGCCTTGAGCACGCCGAACTCGTCGTCATCGGGAACGCCGAACTCATTGAGAGCCTTAAGTATATCGTCTGCAGGGGGCAGCCCCCTGACCCTTGCAAGGTTCAGTTTGTAAGAAGCCATCTGAAACTCCATTCAAGTGATAAAGGAGGTACAATACACGATCAGATCCCCGCACGGTAAGTATAATGTCACTGTAATGTGCGGGGGCGATGCTGCTGGTCTATTGAGTACCACAAGGCAGGGTTGACGAAAAAGGACGACGTGTTGTCATCCGTATCCCGGTTCGGAAGCCTTCGCAAAAGCGTTTTTTTGCAAATTTGAGACTATTTTGGATCGTATCAAGTTGAATCGCCGGCTTCGATACAATACATTGATTTTCTCAAGCTCGCCGTCAGAACGGGCGATTCTATAAGATAAAGCTGCGCCTGGCGCGCAGGCCGACCATGGAGCTTACCAATGCCAGACACTATTGAAGCTTTTGTATCCCGCCTGCAGACTGAGGGCCTTGAACAGGGCAAACAAGCTGCCGAAAAGATTTGTCAGGACGCCCAGGCACAGGCCCAGAACATACTCAAGCAGGCCCAGGATCAGGCAAGCAGGATTATCCAGGACGCCGAGAATCAGGCCAATGCCATTGTCGCCAGGGGCAAGACGGAACTTGATCTCGCGGCACGCGACACCCTGCTCAAGCTCAGAGACGCCTTGTCCCGGGTGATCGAGGCGACACTGCGCCGGGCGGTCAACGAAAGACTCGAAGACGCCGACTTTCTCAAGAACATTCTTCACGAGCTGATTCTCTCATACGCCAAGGCCGACATTGAGGGCGACACGCTGGAGATTCACGTAAGCGAGCAAACCCGCAAGCAGTTGCTCGACTGGGTCATCAACGAAATCGCCGAAAAGGTCTCTGACAAGATGTCCATTGACCTTAAAAGTTCGCTTCATCAGGCGGGGTTCGAATACTCAATTACCGGTTCGACGGTGGAAGTCACTGTCGAATCTGTCACGGCGGCTCTCAAGTCGCTTGTAGGACCCGAGCTACGGGATGTGCTCGACAACGCCCTTGCACAGGAGAAATCTTGACGCATGGGCGGTAGGTACTACTTTCAAATAACAGCCCTGCCATCGCTGGGCCAGCTCGGGTCGGCTCCGCCTATGACGCCGATGGAACTTATCGATCATCTTGGCGATGATCCGGCCCCTGCGGAATTGGTGAAGGCGATCTTCCTAGGCGATGACCTGCTTCAGCGCGATTCATACCTGAGCGGTGAAGCTCAGGAAGTCTCGCCCGTGGTGCTATCGCCAGCACAGGCAACCAACGAGGGGCCTCTTCCAGACGAGCTTTCGCCGGGCGAAACCCATCATCATGTGCCCGGTGACGCTGTATGGGATGCGTACTACCGATACGTCAGGAGCGTCGGCGATAAGACAAACAGCGAGTTTCTTAATGGGTGGGTCGGATATGAAGTCAGCCTGCGAAATGTCCTTGCTGAAGCCCGGGCAAAGGTACTGGGGCTTGAACCCTCACATTACATCGTCGCATCCGATCTGGCGACTTCGGGCGAGAAGTTCGACTCGATCATAGGCGAGTGGTCCGCGGCGAAGAATCCGCTCGAAGCACTCAGGATAATCGACAGGGCGAGATGGGACTGGCTGGCCCGAAACGACAAGTGGTTTACTTTCGATCAGGATGAACTGGCTGCCTATGCCGCCAGGTTGATGATGTTGCACCGCTGGCACAGGTTCAGCAAGGGCGCCGAGCCTCCGTCCCGGCAAGCGCAAAGGAATACACAGTGAACGGAACTATAGTTGCCGTTTTCGGGAACATGGTCGTCGCACAGATTCCCGGACGAGTCGTGCAGAACTCGGTGGGTTACTGCAAGCGTGCCGATGGCACCAAGCTGCTCAGCGAGGTAATTCGTATTCGAGGATCGGTTGCTGACCTGCAGGTTTTCGAGGAAACTCGCGGACTCAAGGTTGGTGACGAGGTCGAATTCCGCCAGGAGATGCTTTCGGTTACCCTTGGTCCGGGTCTGCTTGGACAGATTTATGACGGCCTGCAGAACCCTCTACCCCAGGTTGCCGAGCAGGCGGGCTTCTTCCTTACGCCTGGCCTGTACATCCATGGTCTTCCACTGGACAAAAAGTGGGAGTTCTCCCCCATTGTCAAGCCCGGCGATGCCGTCGAGGCGGGTCATGCCCTTGGTACGGTTCCCGAAAACATGTTCACGCACCAGATCATGGTGCCGTTCAACCTTCAAGAACCTGCCAAAGTCGAAAGCATTGCCCCAGCGGGCGAATACACGGTCGATCAGGAAATAGCAGTCCTGATTACGGACGCGGGGCGAAAAATCCCGGTCACCATGCAACAGGATTGGCCAGTCAAACTGCCCCTGAACGTATCAAAGCGCAGGCTCATGCCTACAGAACCGCTTGCGACAAGGGTGAGAATTATCGATTCGCTGTTCCCCATCGTCCGCGGGGGTACCTACTGCATACCCGGGCCGTTCGGCGCGGGCAAGACCGTCCTTCAGCAGATTACTTCCCGACATGCCGAAGTTGACGTGGTCATTCTTGCCGCATGCGGTGAACGTGCAGGCGAAGTGGTTGAAACCATCCGCGAGTTCCCAAAGCTCATTGACCCGAGAACGGGCAAGAGCCTAATGGAACGAACCATTATCATCTGCAATACCTCGGCCATGCCCGTGGCTGCGAGAGAGGCCTCGGTATACACCGCCGTTACGCTTGCGGAATACTATCGACAGATGGGTCTGCACGTGCTGCTGCTTGCCGACTCGACAAGCCGATGGGCTCAGGCGATGCGCGAAGTCTCCGGAAGGCTTGAGGAAATTCCAGGTGAAGAGGCGTTCCCGGCTTATCTCGAAAGCCGTATCGCAGGTTTCTATGAACGAGCGGGCATGATCGAGCTTTACGACGGAAGGGTCGCCTCGGTCACCATCGGTGGAACAGTCAGCCCCGCGGGTGGTAATTTTGAAGAGCCGGTTACTCAGTCCACCCTGAAAGTCGTCGGGGCATTCCATGGCCTGTCCAGGGCCAGGTCGGACGCCAGACGATATCCCGCAATTGATCCGCTCGACTCGTGGAGCAAGTACTCCGGCATCATTGATCCGGCGAAGGTGGCAAGGGTTCGCTCGATACTTAAGCGAGGCAACGAAATCGCGCAGATGATGACCGTTGTCGGCGAAGAAGGCACTAGCATCGAAGATTACACCGTCATGCTCAAGTCCGAGTTCTTCGACAACATATACCTCCAGCAGAACGCCTTCGACAAGGTCGACGGCGCCACCCCGAGGGATCGCCAGGTCTTCGTGTTCGACAAGGTGCTGGCGGTGCTGGACAAGGAATTCGCCTTCAAGGACAAGGCCCAGGCCCGCAAGACAATGGTTGCGACCACCGACATGTTCCGGAACTGGAACTACTCTGCTGAGGGAAGCGACGAATACAAGAAGCTTCTGGAGGACATCGAGTCCTTCCTGGTGTCCAATCCCGCCGGCGATGACGGCGAACAGACCGAATAACCACAAGAGGTTGGCGATATGAGAAAGTACTACGACGAAATTACCCGCATTGCCGGAAACGTCGTCACTGTAACCGCTTCGAACATCGGTTATGACGAGCTGGCGGTGGTCACCACTTCACGGGGTCCCAGCCTTGCGCAGGTAATTCGGCTGGAAGATGGACACGTTTCACTTCAGGTTTTTGCCGGTACGCAGGGCGTATCAACCGGGGATCGCGTGAGATTTCTGGGCAAGCCTATGCAGGTTCCCTTCAACGAAGACCTGCTGGGAAGAGTGTTCAACGGATCCGGCAAGCCCAGGGACGACAGACCCGAGGTTGAGGGCAAGCCGGTGGATATCGGTTCGCCCGCGGTTAACCCGATGCGTCGACGCATGCCCGACAGGATGATCGAGACGGGTATTCCGATGATCGATGTTTTCAACTCGCTGGTCGAATCGCAGAAGCTCCCCATTTTCTCGGTTGCGGGCGAACCCTATAACGAGCTTCTTGCCCGCGTGGGTCTTCAGGCCCAGGCGGATGTGATTTTGCTTGGCGGCATGGGGCTGCGTCACGACGACTACCTCAAGTTCCGCGACACTTTCGATCGAGGCGGCGTGCTCGGAAGAACCATCATGTTCGTTCACACCGCCGCCGACCCGGTGGTGGAAGCGCTGCTCGTGCCCGACCTTTGCCTGACCGTTGGCGAGTCGTTCGCGCTCCAGGGCAAAAGGGTTCTGGTTCTGTTGACCGACATGACTTCCTTCGCGGACGCCCTGAAGGAAATCGCCGTTACCATGGAACAGATCCCCTCGAACCGTGGTTATCCCGGCGACCTGTACACCCAGTTGGCGAGACGATACGAGAAGGCGGTTGATTTCGACGGCGCCGGATCGATGACCGTGCTTGCGTGCACGACCATGCCCGGTGATGACGTGACTCACCCTGTTCCCGACAATACGGGCTATATCACCGAGGGTCAGTTCTACCTGCGGAACGGGCGCATTGAGCCGTTCGGCTCTCTTTCGCGTCTCAAGCAGCAGGTCAACGGGAAAACCCGTGACGACCACCGGGCAATCATGGACGCATGCATACAGTTATACTCTCTGTGTCGAGAGTCACGTGAAAAACGCGACATGGGCTTTGAAATGTCCCAGTGGGACCAGAAGCTTCTGAAGTATGGAGACCTCTTCGAGCAGCGCATCATGAGTCTTGAAGTCAACATTCCGCTGTTCGAGGCGTTGGACAGGTGCTGGGCGATTCTCGCCGAATGTTTTGAACCCGCGGAGGTCGGCATAAGGCGTGCAATTATTGACGCGCACTGGCCTAAGTAGGGTTTTCGACGGTTGAGGAAAGATGGCTAACAAAATAAAACTTACTCGGCCGGATCTTAAGCGGCAGCGAGATATGCTCGGAAGGTTCGAGCGATATCTGCCCATGCTCAAGCTCAAGCAGCAGCAGCTTCAGGTGACGCTGCGCGACATCGAGATTCGTCACCGCCAGGCCCAGCGGGATGTCTCGGGAGCACGCGAGAGGTTCGTTCCATACGAGCGTCTGCTCAACGATCGGTCGGGCGTTAATGTGCGAGGCATGTCGAAACCCCAGCAGGTTGAAACGTCCACTCGCAACATTGCCGGGGTGACGATTCCGATTCTGGAGGATGTTAAGTTTCCACCGGTCACTTACAGCCTTTTCGCCACGCCCGTGTGGGTTGACAAGACGCTGGAGGCCCTGCGGGAAATCAGCAGGCTTGTCGCGCGGGCGGATATTCTGTCCCAGCAGTACGAGTTGCTTCAGGAAGAGCTCACCAAGATCATCCAGCGCGTGAACCTGTTCGAGAAGGTGAAGATTCCTGAGGCCCGCGAGGCCATTCGTGTAATCCGCATTCGCCTTGGTGACGAGAGCACCGCCGCGGTTGGAAGGGCGAAGATGGCCAAGGGACGTCTGCAGGCGGACAAGGAGCATATAGGCCCGGCCGTCGAGGATGCCCCGGAGGAAGTGGCGCCATGATCGTCAAGATGTACAAGACCCATATTGCCTGCACCATGGATCAGCGCGACAAGCTGCTGGCGGCGCTGCGCGAGCTGGGGGTGGTGCACTTGAAGCCTGTCGATCCCTCGCGAGCCCAGGCCGACGCGCCAATGCTTACCACCATAGACCAGCTCGGACGAGCGGTGCAGATACTCGAAGCTATTTCCCCTGCCGGAAACAAACCGGACGTTTCACCGGAATCGGCAGCGGAGGAAACACTGAACATCGAACGTCGGGCGACCGAGCTTCGCGGCAGACTTGCCAACCTGCATCGCCAGGTCGAGCAGCTAGAGGTTTGGGGCGATGTGAGGCTTGACGATTTCAAGAGACTTGAGGACAAGGGACTGCACCTGCGGTTTTATGCCGTTGACTCTTCGAATCCTCCCCCAATCGATGCTGAATGCGTAGAGACGATCCGGGCGATAGACAAAAAGACATCACTGGTGGCGGTGGTGTTCCGCGAGCCGATCGATTATGTGCCCCAGGGCGCAACCGTGGTGGAACTGCCGACGCATGATCGACCCACGGTGCTTGCCGAGGCGCAGAAGATCGACGCCGAGATCGAGGCGGGGACAAGACGTCTTGCGGAACTTGCCCATCTTGCTGGAGATATGAAGACTCGCAGAATGCAGGTTCAGCTCGACGCACAATGGGTCGTCGCAACGCGTAGCGCCCTTGATCACGAGCACTTTTTCGCAATCCAAGGGTGGGTCCCGTTTGATCGGGCTATGTCACTCGGCGCGGAGCTTGAAGCGATGGGCATCACGGCGGCGATTGAGGCCATGATGCCGGATGAGGACGAAACTCCCCCGACGCTTGTCAGGTATCCGCGCTGGGCAATGCCCATCAAGGGCTTGTTCGACATTCTGGGCACCATCCCGGGGTATCGCGAGGTCGATCTGTCGGGGTTCTTCATGCTCGCGCTGCCCCTGTTCGCCGCAATGCTGATAAGCGACTTCGGGTATGGCCTGATTTTCGCGCTGGTGCCCTTGGCGTTTTATCGCAAACTCACTGCCGATCCGGAAAACTCCCCCAAGGTCAATCTGCTGATAGTGTTCGGCGTGGCGACGATGATCTGGGGCGTGCTATCGGGTCAATATTTCGGAATCACTCCGGACGTTTTGCAGGAAATGGGCGGCTCGTGGGCGGTAGTGGGCAACGTGATGGAGGCGGTTGCCCCCATCTGGATGCGTGACGCAGCCGAGGGAAGAAACCTGCTGATGAAAATCAGCTTCATAATAGGCATTATCCACCTGACCCTGGCGCACCTTCGAAGGTCGCTGTTTCTGGCGCCCTCCCAACAGGCCCTGGCGGAGGTTGGATGGATCGTGTTCATGTGGGGCATGCTGGGAATTATTTGGTCACTGTTTTTCGGCAGGGGCGGCGAGCAGCTTATGCCTGTAAACGTCATATTCAGCCTGCTGATAATCGGCGGGGCGCTTGTGATGCTTTTCCTTTCCCCGGACGCGAACCCAGTCAAGCGGGTGTTCAAGGGATTGGCGAATGCCCTTCTGCCGGCCCTTGGAACGTTTAGTGACACAATGAGCTATATCCGACTGATGGCTGTGGGGCTGGCGAGCTATTACATCGCCGATTCCTTCAACAGCATGGGGGCGGACCTTGCCGAAGTCGCAACGTGGTTCGTCGCGGCGCCGGTTGTGGTTATTGGACACGTACTAAACATGGCGCTGGCCATGATCGCTATCTTCGCGCACGGTGTGCGCCTGAATATGCTTGAGTTCTCGAATAACGCCGGCGTTGAGTGGGCGGGATATCCATACGAGCCCTTCGCCGCAAAGCAGATCAAGGAGACCTGACAGATGGAACTTATCGGACAGTTGACGATGGCTATTCCCCTGGGGCTTGGTGCACTGGGTAGTGCGCTTGGTATCGGGGCGGCAGGCCGAGCGGCGGCAGGCGCGTGGGCAAAAGAAGCACGCGAAGGCAAACGCCTTAGCTTCACCTATATCATCCTTATAGGTATGCCCCTTTCCCAGACCATTTATGGACTGATTCTCTCACTGGTGGGGCTGTTCCCGCTGGCGATTGAACAGAGCGTCGAAGTAGGCCTACCCTTCAGCGGCGCGCTGTTCAGTATCGGTCTGGCGGGCGGACTGGCCGAAATGTTCAGCGCGTGGATGCAGGGAAGCATCGGGGCCGCGGCATGTAGAGCTTTGTCCGAAGGCGAAGGCAAGGGCCTGGCGTTCATGATTATCGCCATGGGTATTGCCGAAACTGTGGGCCTGTTCGGATTTGTCTTCCCGCTGCTGATCATGCCGGGTTAAGACAAGTTTAACCTCCAATTGCAAAGCACAGAGTGGACTCAATACCGTCCGCTCTGTGCTTTGTTGGTTGTTCGAACAACTATGTTCGCACAGGCGCCTTGTTTGCCTGTTCACCATTCCGGATTTGGGTCAAACAGGGGCTATCTGATTGTTGTGAGACGCTAATAATGTCCGCCTTACCGTTTCTCCGCATCCGTTTGTCAAACAAGCTTCAAGAACATCATACTTAACTCGTGTAAGTGAATATCGTAACAATCCCGCGGTAGTTTGGATCTACCGTTGGTAATCGTTCTGTACGCCGGCCCGCACTTCTGGCTTCGCCAAAGCGGCGTTAATTACTCCGGTTGACGCATCGCACAAAGCCTGACATAATATCTTCGGAGGCACAGATGGCAGAACGTTCGTTCACCATTTACCAGCTTGCCGATCTGTTGGGTGTTACACCCGCGGAGGTTCGTTCATGGATCGACAAGGGCTGGTTGCGTTGTCATAAACTCGACGACAGGACCTATCGGATAAGCGAAACGCAGCTTGTGCGATTCCTCAAGGCGCAGGGGATAGATATAGAATTGATCCTCGCCAAGACCGTCTCGTCAGAGGAGGGCCACGACGAAAAGACTCCTGAAGTTGAGGTTCCATGCGTTGCCACACTCGCAAGCGACGAAAGCCCCCGCAGGCTTTTGGCAGCCGCACGGAACAATAGCGAAACAGTGCTCACCGGCGAGATGTCTGATGTGAGCCTACGCGAAGCAAGCACACCCAGACCTGATCGTCTTGCGTCTGAATTTAACGAAGAACTCCTGCGGAAACAGCCCGCCGAGAGTGAAGAGATTCAGAACGCTTCCGAGCCTGTGGGCGTTCCTTGCGACACGCCTAAAACTGATGATTCCAATACCCATGCCGACCAGGAGGATACTCATCTTCCCCCGGCGGATCTGAAGGTCAGTTCCACAAAACCCGAACCCAGCGGCAGGGCTCAGCAGATTCTCGATGCGGTGCTTGATGACGCCGTGCGATGCCGTGCGTCCGGGGTGCGTCTGCATTTGCGGAACGACGATCTTACGCTCGCCTTGAGGATTGGGGGGATGCTGAACGAAAAGCCCGGCTTCCGTCGTCGGCTCCCTTCTGGTCTGGGTAAAGAGGTCATCGCCGATCTTGCAGATAGGGCGGGTCTTGCTGACGGCAAGGGCATCGGAGAGTTCAAGCTGCGGACAAATGGTGGGGAAGTTACATGCGTTGCATCTGTCTGCGGGACTATTGACGGGAGCATGGTGAATATCGAGTTGCTCCTACCACCCGCCGGGGGGCTCGAAACACTCGGATTGGGACAAGAGGATCTGAAGACATTGCGGGCAGTGGTTTCGCGAAGCTGGGGATTGATGATCGTCACTGCCCCACCAAGATCGGGTGCAAGGCGTTTTTGTGACGCCCTTATGCACGAGCTTGGAGGCGCCGGCAGGAGTACCATATCGGCAGTGCTGGATGCCGCGCCGAGCGACGTACCTCGCGCCAAGCATGAGGCTGACCCTTCGAGCGTTGCAGGCGCGATGGAGATTCTCGCCCATCAAGCCCATGATGCGATTCTCACCGACATTCTTGACCCGGCCACCGCCAACGCCGCAGCCGGCGCTGCTTCGCGGGGCGCGCTTGTGGTGGCAAGGATGACCGAGGCGAGCGTGTGCGACGCGTTGGCCCGACTCAGGGATATGGGGCTCGACGAGTGGCGTCTATCGTCGGTTGTCGCGGGCATCACGTCAGTCCGAACGGTTCGGCTGTTGTGCGAGCGATGCAGAAAACAGACCACCGGCCCTGGACAGGATGCGCTCCCGCCGGAACTCATTGGGAAAGGGATGGAGTTTCCGTTGTTCGCCCCGGCGGGATGCAAGGATTGCAGGGGAGGTTACAATCAGACAGCGCTGCTCGCATCCACGTTTGTAACCACGCCCCAAACATCATCGCGACTGAGGCAGCGACATCCAACGGGGCTGGCGTCGCTCTGGACCTCCGCAAACTCACTGCTTAAGACGGGCGGGACATCACTTGAAGAGGTATTACGGGTTCTAAAGAAAGTCCGCTGAATGGCAGGGTCGTCCGATGGTGGTTGCGGCTTTGATCAGGCGTCAGATTCCTGACGCATATGCTCCGCCGAGGCGATGGCGTCTTCGATGAGAGAATCCGGCAGGACGCCTTGGGCTTGTCCTTCAAATGAGAGAATCAGGCGGTGACGCAGGCTGGGGGCTGACGACTTGATGGCATCATCGTAGCTCACGTTGCACCTGCCCTTGCACAGTGCCCGCACCTTCGCAGCCAGCAGTATCGACTGCGCCCCTCGCGGCGATGCCCCATAGCGAACATATTTTCTGATCGACGGAGGCGCGGTGGGGCAGGTCGGATGGGTATTGAGCACAAGATCGGCAACGAACTTCTTGACCGCAGTGGCAGCGGGGACTTCACGAACGATCTGCTGCATCCGGGCGATCTTCCTTGCGTTGGCAACGGCATTGACTTCAGGCTCGGATGATCCGGTGGTGCGATCAAGAATCTCCACCAGTTCCGATGATGACGGAGGCGGGACAACGATCTTGAGCATGAATCTGTCAAGCTGTGCTTCCGGCAGGGGGTAGGTTCCCTCCATCTCAAGAGGGTTCTGGGTGGCGAGCACGATGAAAGGTTCGGGCAGCGGATGGCTGGTTCCGGCGATGGAGACGGTTCGTTCCTGCATTGCCTCGAGAATGGCCGACTGCGTTTTAGGGGTGGCGCGGTTGACCTCGTCGGCGAGAACCAGGTTAGCGAATATTGGCCCGGGTTCGAACTTGAAGCTTTTGGGTCCGGTGGGTGACGAGTCGAGTATCTGCGTGCCGGTGATGTCGGATGGCATCAGGTCGGGTGTAAACTGGATTCGCCCAAACGTCAGATCCAGCGCTTCGCCAAGCTTGCGAACGAGCAGTGTCTTGCCCAGCCCAGGTACGCCTTCAAGAAGTGCATGCCCGCCTGCCAGCAGGCATGTCATGACTTCATCCAATACGTTTCGCTGGCCCACAAGCACCCGTGCAACCTGTGCAGTCACTTGGGTATATGTGTGCTCGAAGTCCTCGAGCATCTGGGCTACATCCGCACCGTGTTCGCGTGAAGACATGACGATATTGTACCCTCAGCGGGCTTCGGAGTTAAGGTGGATCTCACCTTTGTTGTTTATTGCCCGGGGTTCGCTTAGTCTTCTGTGCCTCCCGGTGGGCAGCGGGCGAGGTTGATGGCCCCGCCCGCTATGCCCGCGTGCATGTTAAAATGTGTCGCTTTCAGGTCCTGACGAGACTGCTTCAAGGGTCTCGGCAAGGTGGTGCTCCTTCCAGAGCCCGTGGATGTGCTTGGCAAGGTCACCCAAGGTGATCAAGCCCTTAAGTTTACGGTTTTCATCGACCACGGGTAGACGCCGTATCCTGTATTCTTTCATCACGGCTTCTATTTCGTCCGCGTCTGCATCGCCGCTGACGAAATGCAGCGATTTGGTCATGATTTCCGAAACCTTAGATTGCAGATCCTTGCCCTGCGACACCGCTCGAATGCATATGTCCCTGTCGGTCACGATTCCCTTGAGGCGATGCTCGCTATCGACTATGGGCACGACGCCGACTTCCCTCTCGAACATGATCTTGGCGACGTCCTGTAGCGATGTATCCTCGTGACATGACCAGACATCCCTTGTCATCAGGTCTTGAGCTTTCATGTCAAGCTCCTCCCATCCACCCGATTCTTATCCTGTACAATTCTAGCCCTGATGTGGAGCAAAAGAAGTGGGATGGGCAGGCTCATCAGGGGGTGGAATTCTGCTTCTCGCGCCTGGGTCTGCGGATCAGGTGGGGATGGTGCTTGCGGAACATGCGGTATTTCCGAATGGCGAATCTCGTTATGTAGTACGTTATCACCGACAGGACAAGACCTATGACAATGCTGCCAAGCAACATCGTCAGGTACATGTCCATGGTCTTTATGAGCATGTTGTACCAGCCCTCTTCCAGGCGGAGAATTCGTAAAATCTCGCGGGCGCCCTTGGTCTGGCTTCCCGTAATCCAGCAGCCAAGCAAGTGACTTGGATAGTAGATCGGGACGAGCGTGAATGGATTCGACAACCACACGACTGGCACGCCGACAAATTTGTTGGCTTTAAGCAGGGTCGCTATTGCGATGGTCAGCACCATCTGCAGACCGATGGTGGGCGTCCATGTGACGAACACGCCTATCGCCACTCCCAAGGCTATTCGATGGGGGGTGTCGTCCAGGCTCAAGACCCGATGAATTATAAGGTATTTCAGTTTTCGGGTGGTTGTCCTGACCATCCGTCCGTCACCTTGTCAATCATTGCCTCAGCCGACTTTGCGACTGATTCAGGCGATATCGATTCCATACACGTCATGTGCAAACATTTTTTCCGTAGGCATCCCTGGCAGGGGACTGGTGCGGTTATCGCCACATTCGTACCTACCGGACCGGTTCGCTCGACCTTTGTCGGTCCAATAAGAGTGACTACGTCAACGCCCAGCGCCGGGGCTATGAAATTCGCCGCGGAGTCGGGGCATATGACTCCGCCGGAGTCCGCCACCATGGCGACCATCTGTGGGATAGATGTCTGGTTGACCAGGTCTATAACCCTCGGGCCGAGCGTCTGTGCAAGTCTGGCGGCGATTTCGGCCTCGCCTGACGTACCCATAAGAACCATTGGCACTCGTTGGCTCAGCTTCGCCAGCACAGACGCCCAGTGGCGATATGGATACACCTTAGTCGGCCAGCGCGTCGACAGAAAACATACAAGGTATCCACCTTTGCGAAGTGCAAGCCTGTGCAAAACACCTTGGGCGTATTCCATCGCCTGGTGGCTTACGGTCAGCTTCATGTCCTCGACGCGGGCGTCGACGCCCAGTGCCCGCACGAGTTCAACGTTGCGCTCCATGGTATGTCGAACGCTCACCTGTATTCTGCGATTATACCCGATCCACGCGCCTTCACGCGCATCGGCGAATCCTGCCCGCATGGGCGCTTTCGTGGAGCGCGTAAACAGGCCCGTTCGCAGTAGCCCTTGCAGGTCTATGACCCAATCATATCTTGCCCGCCTGAGTTTCGACAATAGCTGCCCTACGATTCGTGCCGCCCTTGGTGATCGCCATGCCCCCGAGGCCCCTCGACGGTCAAACACCACCAGCTCATCAAGCTCGGGCTGGCTTTCGAGGAGTTCCGCAAAACTCTTTCCAACCAGCCACGATATGTGCGCATTGGGGAAGGTTCTCCTCAAACCTATCAGCACGGGCATAGCCGTAACTATGTCGCCAAGCGAACTGGGCTTGATAATCAATATTTTGTTAGGAAAGATGTCCATGGAAACAATAATGGATTCTGTTAAAGTCTCTTTGCCTTTTGTCTCTTCTGTCGCGATCGAATCTGCTGATTAAGCTTTCTGTCCGACCATTTCTCCAGCATCCGCCAGTAAGGCTTAAAATCAATCCTTCCACAGGCGGGTCTTCGAAGATACGCAAGAAGCATTCTCAGTCTGCCAGCATGGTTTACCACATGGCAGTTCAGCAACGACACGTTAAGTCTCATGAGCCCCTGGAATCGTCTGGACATGCTCAGGTGTCGTCGTTGGGACAGGCCGTCAAGATCTATAAGCACCACTTCCAGACCACCGGTCGTGGGGTGGTAGATCATCATGTTGTCCGCCTTGAGATCGCGGTGAGCGAAGTTATTGTCGTGCAGGCGCTGCAACACGCGCCCGAGTTTCCAGAGCACGCCCTGTGCCGCCTCACGGGCCTCCCGCGTTGGCGCTTTGCCGGGGCGGTTGGTTAACCAGCTCACCAATGATTCGCGAAGAGTCCTCGCCTGAACCTCCTCGGTAATAAGGATGCTGTCCACCAGCCAAGGTCCTACACGCCGCTCGATGGCAAGCATTGGAAGCGAGGTGGATATTCTCCGCGTCAGCAAGGCATGTCCGAGCCTGAACGCCCTGATGGATCTACTGGTTCTGAAGCAATCGCCCAGCCTTTTCAGTCGGCGTTTGCGCCTGGTACGCTTTATGAACACATCGACCTGGTGTGGGCCTAGACGTAGTCTTCTGCGGACGACAAGGCTTGAGGGCGAATCTTTTATGACTTCGACATCAGGCCCGCTAAAGAGGGCCTCGACATCGCCTATCGCCTCACGCCATTGCTGAGCGGTGAAAACAAGCTTTGCTGCCCTCGACCCGGCGAGGCGTTTTTTCGACGCGAGGATGCAGATACCCTTATACCCTTTATGTAGCGACAACCGGGCGAAATAATTGTTGCCCCCCGCAAGTCGTCGGTCTCGCTGGCTGTATTGTCTGGCGGCGTGGGCGAGGACAAATCGTTCGATATAGAACAGCCAGCCTCGAAGGCTTTGATGATCGTCGCTATATCGGAGATATTCCTTCAGGAACCTCAGCCGATCGGTTCTGCTGGTACAGTCGAGGCGGTCGTACAGGAGTTGTGCTAGATTCGCGGCCCTTGCTCGTCTGCTCAGATGTCGACGACGTTTGACGCGGTGCAGATCCATCAGAATCAACTCGCCGCCCTGGGCGTGTATTGGCGCCAAGATGTTTCCGCTATGCAGGTCGCTGTGGATTACACCGGCGATATGCATCCCGGCGATGATCTGTGCCAATCTCACTGTCGCCCTGCGTATTGCCCCCGCCCCCTCCTTGCCCTTTTCAAGCTGCTGGGCATGCCACTTGTCAGCCTGCATGGCGTCAGAAATTTCGACGGTTGCAAGCCATTCGCTGCCCTGGTGTCTCCAGGCGGCAATTACCTTTGGGGTAGGTATGCTCTTGTCGCCAAGATATCCACAAATCCTGGCTTCCTGTGTGGCGTCGTTGAGCCCCAGTAGTCGCAGCGCCTGGCGTTTGCGGCTCTTGGAGTGAAAATGCTTGAGAAAGACCTTCTGTCCGTCAATATTCCCCCGATAGACTGTTCTGGAAGCGTTCGACTTGACCCGTTGCCAGAGCTCAGGCGCACAATCTGGCAGGACGCGCCTGTATTTGCGCAGCAGCTCCCCGGCGTGCTCGTCGGGAACCAACAACCTTATGCCTCCATTCGAGCGATCGGAGTCTTTGGTGTCACATGCGCCTGAATCTGCTCTCATGGGCGGCATTATAGCTATAATTTGTTGTCGGCGACAATGATAGAGAGGATCATGGGGGGCGTGTGGGGGCGGTTGACCGCCATTAGGCGCAAGCATATTATTATCTGGCGGCTGCATTTAACAAAAAGAAAGCGTCAGTCTTGAAGAACGTCTTGGAAAAGGCCGAGCCTGTAAGTGACAACGAGCTGATTCGCCGCCATCTGGAGGGTGACGATGAATCGTTCGGCATTCTCATGAACCGTTACAGACGGGAGTTGTACAACTTCCTGTTTCGGTTCATGGGTGATGCGGCGCTGGCGGAGGATGTTTTTCAGGAGGCATTTCTTCAGGTTCACAACTCGGCGGCGGCGTTTGACCAGAGTCGAAACTTCAAGCCCTGGTTATTCACCATAGCCGCCAATAAGGGGCGTGACGCGGCGCTTAAGAGTACGGCTGGTGAAACTCTTCTCGATATTGCTCAAAAG